>JBQCFU010000755.1:0-2499 GCA_051958775.1 Pseudolabrys sp. | reverse complement strand
AGCTGAGTTTGATCAGCGGCTTCTTGCCCGGCAGCGCATCGAGGATCGCGTTCTGCCGCACGCCTTCCGGTAACGCAGCCGGCAGATTGAGCGGCGCCGCTTCGGCCGTATCACCCAGCAAGGGCAGGGCCCCACCGGTCGCCAATCCGAGCGCTGCGAGGCCCGCACCGCCAAGAAATCCGCGCCGGCTTGCGGTCAGATCGGCAAAATTTCCGTCTGCAAAAGTGCCGGCCGGTGCATCGTGAAAGGGTTCGTGTGTTGCGCGCTCCGAATCCGTCCTCAGCTTGAATCCAGCCATGACTTGCTCCCTGTAGCTCCGCTCCCGGAGCCCCGACGCGACACACCGCGTCCCGGTGTGCCGTTTTGTCGCAGGAAGCCTAGACCTCGGAAATTATTTCACAATCCGCCTTCTGCCGCCTCCCAGTGAGAATGGCCGGTATGCCGATGCCGCGCCTGACGGGAGGTTATTGCGCGAACGGATTCCGGAAGCCGCCCTGACTCGGCGTCGCGCGCGGCGGAAACGCTGCCTCCAGATAATCGAGGATCTTGTCGCGGTCCGCGGCCTCGGGCGCCGGCATGCCGTGCTTCGACACCATCAGGCTGATGGACTCGTCCCATTGGCGGCGGTTCATCCCCTGCTGCGCCACCAGCTTGAAGCCGTGACATGCGGTGCAGGTGTAGAACGTGTCGTCGCGGTGCGAGCCTTGCGGAAAATCTTCCGGCGCTTCGTCACGCGATTGCGCTGTGGCGGGAATTGCAAAGACGACCGCGGCGATGGCCGCCGCGATCATCACGACCTGCCGCGCCGAATGCGCGGCAGCTTTCCGGTTCATGACGCGCATGATCAGCCGACCAGCACGGCGACGCGGTGCATGGCGTTGCCGCCAAAGCCCTGCGGATTCCAGAAGCCGGCGAGATGCGGCTGCATCACGCCCTTGGCATCGGTGCCGCGCGTCCAGATTTCATAGTAGCCGTCGGCCGGCAGTTTCACGGTCGCGGTCCAGCGTTGCCAGTCGTACCTGTTCTTGGGCTTCTCAAGTTTCGCCCGCGTCCAGGTCGCGCCGAAATCGGTCGAGACATCGACCTGCTTCACCAGCAGATCGCCGGCCCAGGCCGCGCCGCGCAACTTGATCTCCTTGGTGCCGGCGGGAAGCTTGGTGCCGTTCGCCGGACTGGTGACGATCGAGCGCACCGGCATCGATTCAAGGATGCGGAAGTTCGCCGGATCGCCCTTCGCGCCCGGCACCATCGGCTTGAGGGCGACGCGATAAGAGAACTCGGTCATGCCCGGACCGTCGTGCTCCTTGTCGCGGATCCAGATGCGGTTCAGCCACTTCGCCGACACCGAGCCTGGCCAGCCGGGAACGAACAGACGCACCGGACCACCGTGGATGTTCGGCAGCGGCTGACCGTTCATGGCGAACACGATCAGGTTGTTCTCGTCCATCAGCTTGCCGATCGGCACGCCGCGCGACACGGTCGGCTTGCTGGCATCGCCGGAGAGAGGCAGGTCGCTGCCGTAGTGACCGGAGAATTTCGCCGACGGCTTGAGGCCAGCAGCCTTCATCACATCGCGAAGCCGCACGCCGGTCCATTCCGGACAGCCGGCGCCGCCATTGGTCCACTGGTTGCCGCGCGCCTGCGGGGTGAAGAACGAGCGGCCGTTGCCGCCGCATTCCAGCACCATCCGCCGGGTCACCGGCTTGAACTTGGATTTCAGCTCACCGAGCGTCATCGTCAGCTTGTTGTTCACTTCGCCGTCGATGACGAACGACCACTTGTCCGGCTCCTTCGCCGCTTCCGGTGTCTGGCCGTTGTTGCGCACGAACAGCTTGTCGGTCGGCGTGGTGTCGTCGTCGAGCAGATGTTCCGGCGTTTCCGCCACCAGCGGACGATCGCCGAGCACGACGAGCTTGTCGCTCTTGCCCGGAAACTGAAGATATTGCGGTCCCTTCGGCGCGGGCGCCGCGCCACCGGCCGGCGCGCCTTGCGCCATCGCCGCCGGGATCATTCCACCCGGCATGGTTGCGGCAAACGGAATGGCACCGCCCACCGCCGCACCCATCGCCGCGAGGCCGGCACCGCCGAGAAAGCCGCGCCGGCTCGGGCCGGTTTCGCGGCCGAACACCACGGCGTCCGCGCGCTCCGGGTCGTCCTGGTACAATTCGTCGATCAAACGCTCCTGCGGTCCGGACTGAGGTCCAGACAAAGTCGATTTAGACATGCTCGCTCCCTTGTCAGCTCCGCGTCCGGAGCCTTGTGCCGATGCCCGCGTCCGGGCATCGCGGTCACGCTAGTCCCGGCCACTGGGCTCGCACAGTTGCGTTATCGTCGCGGGGCACCGGAACGATGCCCCAGTCAACTCATTGGGGTAGGCCGTTGCCGCCCTGCGGGCCGGCAACCACATGCGCAGGCTGCAGAAATGGAGATTCCCCTTTGCGGCGCATTGCCTTAAGGTGCGCCCAACACTCTGGGGATTCTGGCGAGGAATACGACGAT
>JBQCFU010000754.1:0-2385 GCA_051958775.1 Pseudolabrys sp. | reverse complement strand
CGTCAACATTCCCGTAAATGCCCTGACCAAGCTGCCGCTCGAAGAAATGGTCCGGTCGCATCATGCCCCCGGCGGCAAGTGGGCCGGGCTGATCATCGACGTGACGGAAGAACAGATCCTGACGGACCTGACCCTCGCCGCCGAGCTGACCCGTCGGCTAACCGGACTCAATGTCAAACTGGCGATTGACGACTTCGGACGCGGCCTGTCATCGCTCTCCCGCCTCCAGAACATGCCGTTTGCCGAGCTCAAGCTCGACCGCAACTACGTGACCGACTGCGGGACCGATAAGATCAAGGCACCGCTCTGCAAGACCGTGATCGATCTCGCGCACAACTTCGGCAGCGTGACGGTGGCGATCGGGATCGAGAAAGCGGCCGACGCGCTGGCGCTGGTCAGCATGGGATGCGATTACGGCCAGGGCTTCCTGCTGGGGCAGCCCATGGCGGAAGAGCGCTTCATTTCGCTTCTGCGCCAGCGCGCGTCCCATCAGGGAGCAACGCTCAACAAAGGCACGGCGCGGCAAAAGCGGCGCGCCTGACCCTCTCCTGCAGACAGCTATCGCTCAGTGGGTCCAGGCATCCCGGCGCCGGAACGCGAAATTGTCGGCATAGGCGATGGCGCGGCGGGCCACCTTTTCCTCTTCAGCTACCCGGTAAGGAATGCCTTCCCGCTGGCAATAGGCGATCGCCGCTTCCTTGCTGTCGAACCGCAGCCGCACCTGCGACCGCATGTCGGAAGAGGACGTCCAGCCCATCAGCGGTTCCACCACCCGCGGCTGTTCGGGTTCGAAATCGAGCACCCATTCCCTGGTCTTGGCCGTGCCGGACTGCATGGCGGTTTTGGCTGGTTTGTAGATACGGGCGATCATGGCGAGACTCGTGTTGGGCGGCAGACCGCGCCTCGTATAAGCCGGCTCGCGAACGGCGGCAACGCCTGCCGATCAGGCCCGATATACCGGGGCAGCGCCTGGCCGCGGTTCATCGTCCCGGCTGGCCCGCCGCCGCGTATCGGCACCAACCACGGACACCGGAACAGTCAGCCGGAACGTTCCGTCTGGAAGATCCTCGAAAACGAGCCCCTGGTCGCGCCAGACCTCGGCCATCGCCAGGATCGTTGCCCGGCGGGGTTCGGTCTCGCCCTGCTCCAGCTTGTGAATGGCTCGCTGGGTCATGCCGACCTGGTTCGCGAGGTCGGTCTGGCTCCACCCAAGGACTGCACGGGCCGTGCGGAGTTTGGCGGCAAAAATCCGCTGCTCCTGACGGATGACAGCAGCGAGCGCGCTATGTCGGCCGGTGTGGACCTGCATACTCATGTCCGCGCAACAAGTGGCGAATAACACGCCCCACTCAGGTCATTCGCCGGAAACCCGATGGGGGAAAACCCCGGCGGTTTCCCGCCGGGGTTTCCTTGGACTGAATGCCTTAGATCAGACGATCAGGGCATGAAGTCGCGATGGACGCGGAAGCGGATCGCAACGTTGTCCTGGCTTGAGGTGAGCGCCACCGGCTGCACCGCAGCGTTGGTCGCAGTGCTCAGCTTCGAGTACAGCACGTCGACGCCCATGTAGAAGTCCTTCGTGACGTTCCACTGGGTGCGCGAACCGAGCCACCAGCTCGACCAGTTGTTGTCGCAACCGACAACCACCGGAGCGCCGGAGCCGAGCGCGATGCCACCGACACCACCGCACAGCATGTTGTTGGCGCGATCGCCGTAGCGAACGGCCGCGTAGCCGCCGTACACCGAGGTCTTCCACGCCGGGTTCCAGAAGTGCTCGTAGGCAGCGTTGAAGCCCCAAGCCTTGGTCAGCTCGACGCCGGTCGCGTTACCGCCGGCAATCGTGCCGCCGTAGACGCCGTCAGAGAGCAGACCGAACGCCGCCGAGGCGCCGTCAGCCTTGGACCAGTTGCTGTTCGGGGTGGCGAACACGTAGCGCGACGCACCCTCAGCAAAGTTGACCTGAGCCTGGAGGTAGTCGCCAGCGCCGATCATCGGAGCATTCAGCTTGATGCCCGCGCCGACCGCGTAGCCCCACTTGTCGCCCGGATGACCGGTCGCCGGGACAGCGCCGCCGTAGTACAGGCCGTTGACCTGATGCAGGGCGCCCATGATCTGGGCCGAACCCCAGGCCTGGTCGATGCGCAGGTTGGCAACGTAATCCGGCGACTGGAAGCCACCGTAGCCAGCACCCGCCACACCCGTCGCCGCGTTGGACGCGCCGATGATGTTGGTCATGCGACGCTCTTCAGCCGCGATCGTGGCCGAGAAGCCGCCACCGAACTGCGCGGTGTAGGCAGCGACCATCCAGCCCGGATCGCCCATATCGGAGGCCGGGAAGGCGCCCCAGTACGAGGTTGCCGGCGAGCTGTAGAAGTCGAAGAACGA
>JBQCFU010000753.1:0-10525 GCA_051958775.1 Pseudolabrys sp. | reverse complement strand
AATGGTCGACACGCAATATCGCGGCAGCCCGCCGATCATCACCGATCTGATCGGCGGCCATATCGATGTCGGCATGGACTCCATGGCGGCCTATGTGCCGACCGTGAAGGACGGCAAGATCAAGGCGCTGGCGATTGCCGGTGGCAAGCGCTGGTCGAAACTGCCGGATGTGCCGACGGCGTCGGAATCCGGCCTGCCGCAGTTCGAGGCCAGTGTCTGGTATGTCATCCTCGCGCCGACCGGCACGCCGGCGGACGTGATCGCGAAGGTCAACGCGGCGACCAACGAGTACATCAAGTCGGACAAGGCGCGGACCTTCTTCGACAATCTCGGTGTCGAGGCGTCCGGTGGCTCGCCCGCCGATGCCAAGGCGTTCATGGCGTCCGAAGTCGAGACATGGGCGCCGATTATCAAGGCGGCGAAGATCTCGTTCTGAGTGGAACGGGTAGTCGCTCCTCCATCATGCCCGCACTTGTTGCGGGCATCCCCGTCTTCGGTCTTGCGGCAAAGTAAGACGTGGATGCGCGGGTCAAGCCCGCGCATGACGCGGAGAGGATGGCGAGCCTCACCACGAGCGTACCGTTGGCTCTTAACTGCTTCCCTCCAGGCATGCCATGCTATAGGCCATCCTGGCCCGGCGGTTCTGACACAATGATCCGTTCGGGCGCAGTGTCGTCCGAACGGATTTTTGTTTCGTGAGCAAACCGCTTCTGGATGTTCTTTCCGGCGAACGCCGGTCGCCGCCGCCGGTGTGGATGATGCGCCAGGCCGGCCGCTATCTCGCTGAATATCGCGAGGTTCGCGCCAGGGCCGGCAGCTTTCTCAGCCTCTGCTTCAATCCGGAACTCGCCGCCGAGGTGACGTTGCAGCCGATCCGCCGCTTCGGCTTCGATGCGGCGATCCTGTTTTCCGACATTCTGGTCATTCCTTACGCGCTCGGTCGTGACGTGCGTTTCGTCGAAGGTGAGGGGCCGCGGCTCGATCCGCTGACGAGTGCGGCGGAGATCGACAGCGTCAATGCGGCGCACGACGCGTCGCGCCTCGCGCCGGTCTACGAGACCGTCAAGCGGGTAAAGGCCGAACTGTCGCCGCAGATGACGCTGATCGGCTTCTGTGGGGCGCCATGGACGGTTGCGACCTACATGATCGCCGGCCGCGGCACGCCCGATCAGGGCCCGGCCAAGGCGGCGTTCCAGGCGCATCCAGAGGCTTTCGCTGGGTTGATCGACAAGCTCGTTGCGGCTTCTGCCGATTATCTGTGCGCGCAGATCGACGCCGGCGCCGACTGCGTGCAGATCTTCGATTCCTGGGCCGGCAGTCTTGCGCCGGAGGATTTCGAGCGCTGGAGCGTGCAGCCGACCAAGGCGCTGGTGGCAAAAGTCCGCGCCCGGCATCCCGATGCAAAGATCATCGGCTTTCCGCGCGGCGCCGGGCAGGGCATTCCGCGCTATGTCGACGAGACCAAGGTGAATGCGGTCAGTCTCGAAACCGAGATCGATCGCGCTTTCGCCCGCCGCGAGATCCAGTCGCGCGTCCCGGTGCAGGGTAATCTCGATCCCGAGGTGCTGCTCGCCGGCGGCGCGGCGCTCGACCGCGCGGTGGACGATGTGCTGGCCGCATTCGCGGACAAGCCGTTCATTTTCAATCTCGGCCACGGCATCCTGCCGCAGACGCCGGTGGCGCATGTGGAGCAGATGCTCGCACGGGTGCGTGGGCGCTGACGCAGCCGACCGGAGCTGAAATGCAAAAACGCCGGGTGTTGCACCCGGCGTTTCGCTGAGCAGTCTAGCGTCGTCAGACTGCCGGCTTCGACCATGCGGCCATCAACTGGCGCCATGAGAACACCAGATAGAGCACGAAGCCGATCACCGGCAGGGTGTGCCACAGCGCATCATTGGCGACCAATCCGAGATAGAGATTGACGGCAAGACCGATGACGAACGCGGCGACGGCGCGCCAGTTCACGGCTTCTGCCGCGGACACCTGGTGAGTGTAACGACCGCGGCAGATCAAGAAATAATCCGCGATCATGATTCCCGGAATGAGCGGCATCGCATAGGCCAGATAGCCGAGATAGCGCAGGAAGCTCTGCAGCAGGCCCTGCGTCAGGCCGTAATAGGCGAGCGCCGCGGCGAGAACACCCGAGGCGATGTTGACGTAAAGGCGCGGCACGTCGAGCGCATTCCGGCCGGCGAGGCTGCCGGCGTAGAGGTTGTTCACCTCATGCGGGAAGCCCTGGACGAAAATCGCGATGGTGGCGAGAGCGCCGACGCCGATGGTCGTGAAAGCTTCGCCCATATTGCCGGTGCCGACCGCGAGCCCGAGGATGATGCCGAGCAGGTTGAAGCCGAGATTGCCGACCAGAAATTCGGCGATGGTCGTGGTGTAGACCGCGCCGGCGTTCCGGGCGAAGCGGGTGATATCCGGTGAGACCGTCGCGCCCTGCATCCATTTCGCCGTTCCCAGCGCGATCATCGTCACGATGCTCAGTTTGTCGGGCTGCGCGGGCTTGCCATTGATGATCTGGCTCCAGCCGCCGGCGTGGTTGATCGCCGCCACCACGGCCACCAGAACGGCGATGATCATCAGCGGCACGCTGATGCGTCCGACCCATGTCAGGCCCTTGGCGAAGCCGACCGACGACAACACCGTGTAGATGATGCTCAGCACGATGATATAGATCAGCCAGTAGGCGTGATCTTTGCCCGGCAGCACGTCGGCGGTGATGGCGGTGCTGTAACCGACAAAGCCGACCGAGATCGCGGCGATCACCAGCGAGGGAATGCGGCTGCCTTCGCGGCCGAAGGCCATGCGCGTGATCAGCGCGGTCGTCAGTCCCTCGCGCTGACCGATGAGCCCGACGAGGATCGAGACGGCGCAGATCGCGATCGAGGAGAGCAGGGCGACATAGAGCGCGGTCCAGAAACTGAAATAGAGACCGAGCGACATGCCGAACAGCAGGTCCGTCGCGGAGACCGTATAACCCATCCGAACGAGCGTGATGCTCAACGTAGAGTGCCGCTCGGAGGCGGGAAGCTCGCTGGCTGCATATTCTTCGACTGCGGCTGCCGCTCCAGTTCCGGCCGCCGCGCTGCGTTGTTCTTCAGTCGACAGTGCCATCGTCGCTTCTCCTACATTGATGATTGAAATCCGCAGGTTCTGCGGGGCGCAGTTCCTCCCTCTGAGGCGCGGCGCGTTGCGCGGCCTCGCTTTTGTTTGCAGGCCGCGTCATCTGACGGAGTGGACGCGGCGATCGGCTAAAGTAAAATATTTCTTACAAAGGATAAACCCGGGATCGGGAGGCCGTCAATTCCCGCCGGGCGGAACGTGGGGTTATGTCGGTGCCTTGGAATCGAGCTTGCGGCGGATGCGGTCGACATCGACCACCATGCGCTCGTGCGTGCCGTTGCCGATCTCTTCGGTTTGGTCGCGCGCCGTCACGATGAAGAATACGCGGCGGCCGTCGACTTTGGTGACCTCCGCTTCCGCCGTCACCTGATGACCGACCGGCGTGGCCGCGAGATGGCGGATATCGACGGCGGTGCCGACTGCGCTTTCACCGGGTTCCAGATAGGCCTTGATGGCATTGAGTGCGGCATTCTCCATGGCCGTGATCATCATCGGCGTGGCGAATACCGGCGGCAGCATGGAATCCTTGAACTGGTTGGCAAGGTGCGCGGGCGTGACCTTCAGGGTGTAAGTGCCCTTGGCGCCGACCGGGATCGTCCGCATGGCAGCCTCATTGTTGCTGGAGCGTGGCTTGCTCTAGGTCCGGCGCCCAACATGCGTCACCGAGGGCGCCAGCACAATCAGCACGGCGCACATTATTCCCATCGGAATGAATGTCGATTGCGGAATGCCGGTGAAATCCCATGTCGCGCCGCAGATCACCGGGATGATGATGGCGCAGGTGTAGCTGATGGTGAACATCGCCGCGCTGACGCGATGCACGTCTTCCGGCGCCGCCAGCAGCGGCGGCAGGGCCAGCGCGAGAATCAGGATCAGGGCGCAGAAGAAGCCGACCACGGACGCCGCCGCGACGATGACGAGGCCGCGTCCGAACACGATGAAACCGATCGCGGCGATGATGCCGAGACCGGCGAACAGATACGGCCACGTCGCGCGTTCAAGCCGGCTCGCGGCGCCGAGCAGCAGCAGCGATGCGGGAAGCTGGCCGACATTGAGCGCGGTCAGCGCCGGGCTGATCCATTCCGCCTGGCCGGTATGGGTCAGATAGTCCGGGAGGAAGGCGTTGCAGCCGAAATAGGATGCGTTGACGGCGCCGAGCATCAGGCCGAGCTTCCAGATCAGGCTGTCGTTCCAGTCCGGCCACCAGCGTCGCGCCGCCGCAAGCGTGCTCGCGGGTTGTTGCACGCGCGGTGCGAACATCCACACCAGCAAGGCGATCACGATGACCGGCGCGCTCCACACCGCGAATGACCATTGCCAGCTTCCGACCCATGGCAGGATCACCGGAATGGTCAGGCTCACCGGGATGATCTCGCCGATGACGAGGCCGTTGGTATAGACGGCGGTGGCAAAGCCGATCCGCTTCGGCATCCACAGCCGCACCACCGTCGGCATCGTCACCTGCATGATCGCGACACCCGCGCCGGTGACGATGGTCATGCCGTAAAGCAGCGCGATGTGCGGATAGATTCCGCGCAACGCTCCGCCGACGGCGGCGAGGATGAGGCCGACGATCAGCGCCGGCAGCACGCCGAGTCGCGCGATCAGCAGTGAACCGGGCACCGCGGCGAGACCGAGCAGCATCGGTGGTAACCCGGTCAGCAGGCCGACTTGCGTCGCGCTGAGATGCAGGTCGTCATGAATGCTGGGCAGCGCCGGCGGCACTGCGAGAATGGTCAAACGCAGCGCATTGCCGATAAGCCACAACAGTCCGACCAGCATCAGCATGCGCGCAAGGGATGATTGATCGCTGCGGTCGGTCATCGCTCGATGTCGTGAGATGAGGAGGAAGGCTGGCGCGCGTGCCGTGATGCCTGCAACCTGCCGCAGGAATGCCGCAATGTCGATATCCTGACGGAATAACCGGTATACCGCGCGCACAGGCGCATTAACGGAGTGGCGGGCTGGGATTCCTCATCGTCCCACGCTAAGGACGGGGCGAAGATCTTCCGGTTCAATCGACGGCATCTATTGTCATTGTTGATTTCTCCCTCACGCTTGAATTCACGGCGGACGCTCGGGCTGCTGGTGGCACTGTTGTTGATCAGTGTCGCGGCACTCGCGTGGGTGTATCACGACGTCCTGACGCTCGAGGCGATCGAGGGTTTGACACGCGATCTCGGTGTGTGGGCGCCGGTCGGCTATGCCGCGATCTACGCGCTAGCCACCGTCGCCATGGTGCCCGGCAGTTTTTTCGACGCGCTGGGCGGCGCGATTTTCGGGCCGGTGCTGGGCAGCATCATCAATTTCATCGGCGGCGGCATCGGCGCGATGCTGGCCTTTGCGCTGGCGCGCTATTTCGCCGGTGACTGGGTGGAGCGTCGCGCGGCCGGCCGGCTGGGCGAGATCAAGCAGAACGTCGAAGCCGAGGGCTGGCGGTTCGTCGCCTTCGTCCGGCTGGTGCCGATCTTCCCCTATACGGTCTTTAACTATCTGCTCGGGCTGACCCGGATTCCGTTCTGGCAATATGCGCTGGTGACCATGGTCTGCATGGCGCCGTCGACCGTGGTCTACACCTGGCTCGGCCATGCCGCCCGACACCTAGCGTTCGGCGAGGGGGGTGAGCACCCCCTCCAGTACGGCCTCATTTTCCTGGGGGTGGCGGCAACGGCGGTGTTCCTGCCCCGGTTCATCATGCGCTGGCGGCAGCGGGCCAAAAGTAGGTCATGAGCCGAAAATCCCGAGATTCGGGATCCCCGGGGGAACCCGGCCGGGCGCGTTGACAGGGCGGGCCTCAATCCTTAGAACCCGCGGCAACAGCCGAACCTTGAGAAGTGTGATGAAAGTCCGTAACTCGTTGAAATCATTGCGTGCGCGTCACCGCGACAACCGCATCGTGCGCCGCAAGGGCCGGGTCTATATCATCAACAAGACCCAGAAGCGCTTTAAGGCCCGTCAGGGCTGAGCGCTGTGGCGGCATTTGCCGCGTCACGCGCCTTTGATGACCGATTGGTTTGCGTTGCCCCGGGGACAGACTAGTCTGTCCCCGATGCGATTCCGGCTGCTTTTTGTACTGCTGTTGGCGCTGGCCCTGATGCCGGCCCTCGGGTCCACATTGGTCTCTGCGCAGCAGGCGCCGGCCCCCAACGACAAGGGGGAATGGATCCACCCGCCTCAGAGCGTCCCCACCCCGAAAGCCGGCTCCAGGGCGAAGGGCAAGGCGGGCGACGACCCCACCCACAATCTCGATTTCCTGTTCGAGGCGCTGAAGATCGCCCCGGACGACACCAGCGCCAAGGCGATCGAGCAGCGCATCTGGACGCTGTGGATGATCTCGCCGAGTGACACCGCCAATCTGCTGATGGGCCGGGTCCGCCGTGCGGTCGAGGCCAAGGACACCGCGCTGGCGATCAAACTGCTCGACGCCATCGTCTCCATCCGGCCCGATTACGTGGAAGCCTGGAACCGGCGCGCCACCATCCATTTCATGCGCAAGGACTACGGCGCCTCGCTGCAGGACTTGATGCAGGTGCTCAAGCTCGAACCGCGCC
The DNA here is from genome assembly GCA_051958775.1 of Pseudolabrys sp. Lineage (GTDB taxonomy): Bacteria > Pseudomonadota > Alphaproteobacteria > Rhizobiales > Xanthobacteraceae > Pseudolabrys. Next base: position 3,845 of record JBQCFU010000753.1, on the reverse strand, counting down.
ATTTCGGCGCGCTGTCGGGGCTCGGTCTGATCCTGCAGGAGATCGGCGACGAGCGGCATGCGCTCGAAGCCTATCGCCGCGCGGTCGAGGTTTATCCGCGGCTCGAGAACGTCCCCGATCAGGTCAAGAAATTGCAGGAAAAGGTCGAGGGGCGCGACATCTGACGCGCCGACCCCGCGTCGTATGACGCATGCAACCTTTTGCGCCTGAGATCGTAGGTTAAGCGTGTCCCGCCTGCTGCAAATCCCGCTGCTGACGATCCTGATCCTCGCGCTCATTCTCGGCGCGGGTACGCTCTATACGCGTTTTGGCGCGCAGGCGATCGAACGCGCGCATCCGCCGACCGGACGGCTGGTCATGGTCGATGGCGTGCGGCTCCACATTCTCGACGAAGGCACGGCGAAGCCAGGTGAGCCGGCATTGGTGCTGATCCATGGTGCCAGCGACAATCTCGAAGACTGGCGTGTGGCGCTCGGCGACCGGCTGCGCGATCGCCGCGTCATCATGATCGATCGGCCGGGTCTCGGCTGGAGCGATGGGCCGGCGGTCGATGACGGCAAGCGGCTTTCGCGGCAGGTCACGCTGATCCACGACGCGCTGACGCAGATCGATGCCGGCCGCGTGGTGATGGTCGCGCATTCGCTCGGTGGCGCGATCGCACTCAATTATGCGCTGACCTATCGCGACAGTCTGGCGGGTCTCGTTCTGCTGTCGCCGGTGACGCATCCGTGGCTCGGCGGCATCGCGCTCTATTACAATATCGTCGCGATGCCGGTGGTCGGACCGCTGTTCGCCTATACGCTGGCTTATCCGCTCAGCCAGCTCTTTGTGGACGCGGGCATCGCCGCGGCGTTCACACCGCAACCGGTCCCGCCGAATTACCGCACGCAGGCGGCGATCGATCTCGGCCTGCGGCCGCAAGCGTTTCTCGAGAATGCGCGCGACGTCGCCGCGCTGCAGGCTTTCGTCACCGCGCAGCGGCCGCGCTATGCGGAGATCGCCGTGCCGACGGCGATTCTCGCCGGTGACAGCGACATCGTCGTGTCGTCAGGCCAGCATGCCCGTACGCTTGCCGCGCAACTGCCGGCAGCGACGCTGACGCTCTTCGAGAAGGTGGGACACATGCCGCATCACTTCGCGCCGGATCGCGTGGTGGCGGCGATTACGGCGATGAGCGAAGCGCGCAAGCCGCCGGTAGCCGATCCGGACAAGTTGCTGACGCCCGCGCCGCTCACCAGTCAGTAGATCTCAGACGTCTTCCACGTCGTTGCCGACGAAGGCGATGCGCAGCATGTTGGTCGCACCCGGCGTGCCGAGCGGCAGGCCGGCGACGACGATGACGCGCTGGCCTGGCTTGGCGAAGCCGTCACGGAAGGCGAGGCGGCAGGCGCGGCTCACCACGTCGCTCATATTGTGCGCGTCTTCGGTGATGACGCAGTGGACGCCCCAGGCGAGCGACAGCCGCCGTCCGGTGTCGATGTTCGGCGACAGCGCGATGATCGGCGATTTCGGCCGTTCGCGCGAGACGCGCAGGCCGGTCGAGCCCGATCCGGTCCAGCAGATGATCGCCGATAGTTCGAGCGTCTCGGCGATCTGCCGTGCCGCATCGGCAATGGCGTCGGCGCCGGTCTGTTCCGGCGGCGTGCGCTGCGCGGTGATGATGGTGCGATAGTTCGGATCGCCTTCCACTTCCTCGGCGATGCGGTTCATGCGCGCGACCGCTTCGACCGGATACTGACCGGCGGCGGATTCCGCCGACAGCATCACCGCGTCGGCGCCCTCGAAGATCGCGGTGGCGACGTCCGACACTTCGGCGCGGGTCGGCACCGGCGACGAGATCATCGATTCCAGCATCTGCGTCGCGACGATCACCGGCTTGCCGGCGAGCCGCGCCACGCGCGTCATCTGCTTCTGCACGCCCGGCACTTTTTCCAGCGGCATCTCGACGCCGAGATCGCCGCGCGCCACCATCAGCGCATCGGCGATGTCCATGATCTCGTCGAGCCGCTTCACCGCCTGCGGCTTTTCGATCTTCGCCATGACCAACGCGCGACCGCGCGTGATCTTCTTCGCCTCGGCGATGTCTTCTGGCCGCTGGATGAATGACAAAGCGACCCAGTCGATGCCGGCGTCGAGCGCGGCTTCGAGGTCGGAGCGATCCTTCTCCGCGAGGGCAGAGAACGGCACGGTGGTGTCGGGCAGGCTGACGCCCTTGCGGTCGGACAGCTTGCCGCCGACCACGACGCGGGTGACGATCTCTTTCGGCTGCGCGGCCTCGACGACGAGCTTCACTTTGCCGTCGTCGATCAGCAGCGTATGGCCCGGCTGCACGGCTGCCAGAATTTCCGGATGCGGCAGATAGACCCGCGTCGCATCGCCCGGCGCCGGATCGGCATCAAGCACGAAACGTTCGCCGTTCGCGACCGTCACCGGCCCGTTGGCGAAAGTTCCGAGCCGCAGCTTCGGTCCCTGCAGATCGACGAGGATGCCGATCGGCCGCTCATGATCCGCCTCCACCTGACGGATCGCCGCCACCAGCTCACGCATCTTGTCGTGGCTGGTGTGGCTCATATTGATGCGGAATACGTCGGCGCCTGCTTTGAACAGGCGCGCGATCATCTCGACGCTTGAGGAAGCCGGTCCGAGGGTCGCGACGATTTTCGCGCGGCGCAGACGTCTCATCGCTTCGCCGGCCCGCCGGGGAACCGGTCACCTTTGGCGCCGCCGGCCGGCAATCCGGGCGTGGCGGCGGAGGGCACATCGGAGGTCTTGGCCGAATTGGTCAATTGCATGGTCCATGATCGCTGATCGCCGGTGTCGACCTCATAGAAGCCGGTCCGGTCGTAGCCCCGTGCCAGACAGTTGTCGATGCCGCGGATCGTGAACTCTTTGTCGCGCGAGCACATGAACGCCTGTCCGGTCCATTCGCCGCCGCGATCGTAGTCGATCGCATAGACATAATAGTAACGCGCCACCAATCCGCCGCGCAGCAGCGCCTCGCAGGTGCGGTCGGAGAGATTCCACCAGCCTTCGGTGACCCAGCCGTCGGCGTCCTTGTAGCCGAGTGCGACGCCGACCCGGCTGCCGCTGTAGTTGCAGACATTGAAATCAGCGTGGGCGAGGCGCGGCATCGCCGTGAGCGGCGCGATCGCCAACAGCAGCGCCGCGAGCGCCTGAAGCGGCATTCGCCACTTGCGCGCTGCGCGCCGATCGGTCGGCTGGGGAAGCGATACGGCGGACATCAGCGACATGGTCGTCCGGTGTCGCGCGAACCGCTAGGGCGTGTCAACGATGAGGGCACGAAAGTCATTGACGTTGGTGAAGGTCGGTCCGGTCTCCAGCAAGTCGCCCAGCCTGCTGAAGAATTCGGTGGAGTTGTTCTGGTCGAGGAACACGGCAGGATCGAGGCCTGCCGCGCGGGCGCGGGCGGCGGTTTCGCCGTCGGCATAGGCCCCGGCGGGGTCGTCGGCGCTGCCGCCGCCACCGTCGGTGCCGTCGGTGTCGCCGGCGAGTGCCGCGATGCCGCGGCTGCCGTCGAGCGCCTGTGCCATGGCCAGCGCATATTCCTGGTTCGGGCCGCCGCGGCCACCTTTGCTGCGCAGGGTCACGGTCAGTTCGCCGCCGGACAGGATGATGGCGCGCTTGCCTTGGCGCTGCAGGTCGCGCGCCATGGCGGCGTGCTGTCCTGCGACCTCGCGCGCCTCGCCCTCGACCTGGTCACCGAGGAAAATGCACTCGTAGCCGGCGGCACGCACGGCATCCTGCGCCGCGCGGAAGGAATCGGCCGGCGTCGCCACCAGTTTGAATGTCGTGTTGGCGAATGCAGGGTCGCCCGGCTTCGAACT
>JBQCFU010000752.1:0-5542 GCA_051958775.1 Pseudolabrys sp. | reverse complement strand
TCGGCCAGCGCGCGGAACAGCGCCGGGAAGCGCAGGTCGTAGCAGATCGTCAGGCCGAGCCGGCCCCAGGGCAGATCGGCGGCGACGCCGAGATCGCCCGGTGCGAAGTTGCGCGACTCGCGATAGCTCTCGCCGTTGTCGAGATCGACATCGAACATATGGATCTTGTCGTAGCGCGCGATGATGTCGCCGGTCGGATCGATCAGGAACGAACGGTTGCTGGCGCGCTCGTCGCTGCTCTTGATGGCGAGCGAACCGATATGCAGATGGATCTTGTTCCGGCGCGCGATCTCGCGCAGCGCGGCGAGCGAGTTGTCGTTGTCTTCGGTGGTGATCTGCGCCAGCAGGTCCTCGCGCTTGAGCGCCAGGATGTTGGTCATCTCCGGCGTCTGCACATAGTCGGCGCCGGCGGCCTTGGCCTGGCTGATCAGCGCCGCGGCATCGTCGATGTTCTTTGACGGCGTCAGGCCCGACCGCATCTGGATCAGCCCGGCCTTGAAGGTGCCTGTATTGCTCATGTCGAAACCTTCGCCAAAGGGTTGGCCAAAACGTTGTGCGGGTCAGCCGTTCGCCAGCAGCGGGTCGAGCTTGCCGGCGCGCTCGAGCGCATGCAGATCGTCGCTGCCGCCCACATGGGTCGTGCCGATGAAAATCTGCGGCACCGTGGTGCGGCCGTTGGCGCGCTGGATCATCTCGTCGCGGCGCTCGTAATTGCCGGCGATGTCGATCTCGGTGAACGGCACGTTCTTGCGCGTCAGCAGCGCCTTGGCGGCGTGGCAATAGGGGCAGTAGCGGGTGGTGTAAATCTCGACGGGAGCCATCACGAACCTGTAGGGGGCAAATCTCTATATCTCTATAAGGACTTGTCTCTGTAAGGGCTTGCGGTCGGGCGGCAAGCCGTCGCCATTCCCGCTTTATATGGGCGTCCGGGCGGGGCTCACAACCCGGGCGAATACCAGGACATCCACATGGGTGGCGCCGGCTCGCGACAGCGCCTTGGCGCAGGCTTCCACGGTGGCGCCCGAGGTCAGCACATCGTCGACGAGAATGAGCCGCCGGCCGGCGATCTCGGCCTTGCGCTCGGGCGGCACCCGGAACGCGCCCTGGACATTCACCGCCCGCTCGTTCTTCGACAGGCCCACCTGCTGCGGCGTGGCGCGGGCGCGGCGCAAGGCGCCATGCAGAACCGGCACATCTGCGATCCGGGAAATGCCGGCTGCCAGCGCCGCCGACTGGTTGGTCCGCCGCGACCATTGCCGCCGCCAATGCAGCGGCACCGGCACGAGCGCATCGGCGCCGGCGAGCAACTCATGGCCGGCGCGTGCCATCCAGCCGCCCATGATCGGCGCGAGGTCGAGCCGGTCGGCATATTTCAACGCGTGGACGAGGTCGCGCGCCACATCGTCGTAGCGCACCGCGGCGCGAGCGCGGTCATAGGTCGGTGGCGCCGCGATCGCTTCCATCGACAGCAGGCCGGGGCCAGGATCGTAGACGAACGGGATGCCGAGCCGCGCGCAATAGGGCGGGGCGATGAACGACACTCGCGCCCAACAAGCCGGGCAGAGCCCGTCTCCCGCGCCGAGCGGATCGCGGCACGAGACGCACACGGGTGGCAAAGCGATATCGCGGATCGCCGCCAGCGCGCGAGCGCCGCCGCGCCACAAAGCGCGCCAGCGGGGCACAGCGTGCGCGATCGCATCCGCCTTTGGCATAAAGGCGATGCTAGCACCGGCACCAAGCTGGTGTCATTGCCGCGGCAGGCGTGGCATGGTCCGCCGCATGTCCAGTGCACCGCTGCTGTTCGATCGCAAGCTGCTCGACCTGCGCCGCCGCCGCGCCGCCCGGCAGACGGGAACACACGGCACGGCGGATTTCCTGCTGGCGCACGCCGCCGACGATCTCGATGCGCGGCTGTCGGTGGTGACGCGCCGGTTCGAGCGCGTGGTCGATCTCGGTACGCCGGGTGACCATGCGCGGCGGGTGCTCGCGGCCCGCGGCGCGCTGACGGTGCACGCGGCGCACGAGGTTTCGCACGATGGCGGCTTGCAGGTGCTGGCCGACGAGGAGGCGTTGCCGTTCGCCGACGGCTCGCTCGATCTCGTCGTCTCGCTGCTGTCGCTGCAGTTCGTGAACGATCTGCCCGGCACGCTGGCGCAGGTCCGGCGCGCGCTCAAACCGGATGGACTGTTTCTCGCCGCGCTGATCGGCGGCGACACCCTCACCGAACTGCGCGAAGCGTTCGCGGAAGCCGAGAGCGTGGTCGAAGGCGGTGTGTCGCCCCGCGTTGCGCCGTTTGTCGATGTGCGCAGCCTCGGCGGTCTGTTGCAGCGCGCCGGCTTTGCGCTGCCGGTGGTCGATTCCGACCGGCTCACCGTTCGCTATGACAGTGCCTTTGACCTGATGCGCGATCTGCGGCGCATGGGCGCCACCAATATCCTGCGCGAGCGCCGCCGTGCACCGCTGCGGCGCGAGACGCTGGCGCAGGTGCTGCAGGTTTATTCCGATAATTTTTCGGATTCGGATCGCCGCGTGCATGCGACGTTCGAGATCGTCTGGCTTTCGGGCTGGGCACCCCATGCGAGCCAGCAGCAACCGCTCAAGCCCGGTTCGGCCAAAGTCAGTCTTGCCGATGTGCTGGGCGACCGCAGCGGCAATCCCCGGCGATCATAGGTTCACGGCATCAGGCCGGCGAGCGTTTCCCACATCGCCCGCACGGAGGCGCCGAGTGTCGTGAGGGTGGCGGCGATCGCGCAGGCGATGCCGCCCGCGATCAGCGAATATTCGATGGCGGTGGCGCCGCGGGTATCGTCGGCAAAGCGCGACAGGGCAGAACGAAAGCGGAAATCCATCGGCGCGATCCTCATGATTTGTCGGGGGATCAGAGAAGCGTCACCAGATGCGCCACCAGCGGTTCGTCGGCTGGCGGCATCGGATAATCCCGAAGCCTGCTCGGTTTGACCCAGGTCAGTTCCTGTCCTTCCAGCGGGCGCGCGATGCCCTCCCAGCGCCGGCACACATAAAGCGGCATCAGCAGATGGAAATCCGGATAGACGTGACTGGCGAAGGTCAGCGGCGCGAGGCATGGCTCACTGACGGCGATTCCAAGCTCCTCCCGCAATTCGCGAATGAGCGTTTCCTCCGGCCGCTCGCCGGGCTCGACCTTGCCGCCGGGAAACTCCCACAGTCCCGCCATCGACTTGCCGGGCGGACGCTGTGCCAGCAGCACGCGGCCATCCGCATCGACGAGGGCGCAGGCCGCGACAAGAACAGTTTTCATGCTCACGGCCGTGGCTCCGAACCTAGACGACAGGTGCTTAAGGAGGCTTTGACGATTTTCACAATCGCGACGCGGCCTCCGTTAAGCAAGGCTTAACCCGCGCGGTCAGGTATTTGGTTTGTCGCGTTTTCTTCACGCGAACCGGTCCCCACTTCGCCGAAAACGCTCTAGGAGCGATAGTCGCCATTGATCGCCACATATTCCTTGGTGAGATCGCAGGTCAGCACGCGGTCGCGACCGCTGCCGAGACCGAGATTCACCTTCAGCAGGATTTTCGGCTCCTTCATCCGCGCCGAAACCATGGCTTCGTCATAGTTCGGATCGCGCGCACCCTTGTGCGCGACGCGGATGCCGCCGAACCAGATCGACAGCTTGTCGCGGTCGGCCGGCTCGCCGGCTTTGCCGACAGCCATGACGACGCGGCCCCAGTTGGCGTCCTCGCCGGCGATGGCGGTTTTCACCAGCGGCGAATTGCCGATCGACATGGCGATGCGCCGTGCCGACGCCTTCGACTTCGCGCCCTCGACGGTGATCTCGATCAGCTTGCGTGCGCCTTCGCCATCACGTGCGACCTGTTCAGACAGATCGGCCAGCACTTTGGCGAACGCCTTACGGAAACCGACGAGCCGCTTGTCGGATGCCTTGCTGATGCGCGGCGCGCCTTTCGCTGCGGCGGCGCCTGTGGCGAATGCCATCAGCGTGTCGGAGGTCGAGGTGTCGCCGTCGATGGTCACGGCGTTGAACGTGTCGGTGACCGTCTCGCTCAGGATTTTTTGCAGCGCCGGCGCGGCGATCGGCGCGTCGGTGAACACGAACGACAGCATCGTCGCCATGTCCGGCGCGATCATGCCGGCGCCCTTGGCGATGCCGCCGATGGTGACGGTCGCGGTGCCGAGCTTCACCTTCGCGGTCGCCACCTTCGGGAACGTGTCGGTGGTCATGATTGCTTTGGCCGCATCAAGAAACGCGCCCGGCGCAGCCTGCGCGACGAGATCGCCCATCACGCCTTCGAACTTGCGCGCGTCGAGCGGCTCGCCGATCACGCCAGTCGAGGCGAGGAAGATTTCAGTCGGCTTGCAGCCGGCGGCCTTGGCGGCGATGTCGGCGGTGAGCTTGGTAGCATCGCGGCCGTTCTTGCCGGTGAAGGCATTGGCGTTGCAGGAATTGACCACCAGCGCGCGCGCCTTGCCGCCCTTGAGAATCTTGCGGCACCACTCGACCGGCGCCGATGGGCATTTCGAGCGGGTGTAGACGCCGGCTGCGGCCGTGCCCTTGTCCATCAGCACCAGCAGCACGTCGGTGCGGCCCTTGTAGCGGATGCCGGCGGCCGCGGTGGCGAGCCTGACGCCGGCGATCGCCGGCATGTCGGGAACGGAGGTGGGCGCGAGCGGGGAAACGGGCGAGGAGGCAGCCATGACGGTCTTCCGTATGCGGCCGGACGCGGCGGGATCGGCGTCCGCGGCTCGCTACCGTCATTCCATAAGCAACATGGCCGGGACAAGCCCGGCCATGTGTGCATTCGCAGTATTTATCGAGACGGGCGTTACTTCTTGTCCGCCGGCTTTGCGTCCGGTTTGGCAACCGCCGGCTTGGCGTCGTCCTTCTTGTCCAGCCGCTCGATCTTGGCGCTGTCGCGCAGCTTGGTCACGAGGTCGGCCTGCGCCTTGCGGGTGACATAGGCTTCGAGCTGCGACTTGACGGCGTCGAATTCCGGCGCCGGCTTCTTGCGCTTGTCCTCGACGCGGATGATGTGCCAGCCGAACTGGCTCTTCACCGGGTCGGACACCTGGCCCTTTTCCATCTTGAACGCCGCATCGGCGAATTCCGGGACCATCTGCTCCTTGGTGAAGTAGCCGAGATCGCCGCCCTGCGCGGCCGCGCCCGGATCCTTCGACTTGGTCTTGGCAAGCTCTTCGAAATTCGCGCCCTTCTTCAGTTCGGCGACGATTTCCTTGGCCTGGTCTTCAGTCTCCACCAGGATGTGGCGGGCGCGGACTTCCTGCTCGTCGCCCATCTGCTTGACGGCTTCGTCATAGACCTTGCGCAGCGCCGCGTCGGTGAGGGCGGTCTTGCCTTCCTTCTGCAGCATCTCGTCCATCAGCAGACGGTTGCGGTTGAACGCGAGGCGGCGCTTGAACTGCGGCGTGTCCGCCATCTTTTCCTTCTCGGCCGCCTGGGCGACGACGATCATGTCGCTGAGGAAGGCGACGAGGTAGTCGCGCTTGGCATCCGGGGCCATGGCCGGAAGCTGGCCGCCGGCCTCTT
>JBQCFU010000751.1:0-2810 GCA_051958775.1 Pseudolabrys sp. | reverse complement strand
GCTCTTGGTGTCGAGCAGATGCGGCACGAGCGGGCTTTCGAACCATGCGTCCTCGGCATAGAGGGTCAGCAAAGCCTCGGCGTCATTGCGCGACAGCGCGTCATTCCACGCGAAATACATGCGCTCGACAGGCGTGGCGCCCTGGATCGAAGCGTTTTGCTGTGTCGAAGAGACCATGATGCGAATCCTCCTTGATTGGAATTCGCCGTTGCATGAGGCCGCGATGGAGCGTGATCCGCAGGATCATCGGGCGTGCGGCGGGTAACGCCGGACCGCCGGGACCGTTCCGCGCAGACGAAATCAGCTCTGTACTAGATCTTCTTAAAGGGCGCGAGCTCCGCATATTCATCGAGCGAAGCATCGACTGCGACGCGTTCGCGCGCCAGAAAATCGTCGATCGCGCGGGCGAAGCGCTTGTCGGCAATGTCATGCGCCGAATAGGTCGGCACGGCGACATAGCCGCGCGCGAGCTTATGCTCGCCCTGGGCTCCGGCCTCGACCCGGGCCAGCCCATGCGTGATCGCATAGTCGATCGCCTGATAGTAGCAGACCTCGAAATGCAGGAACGGGTGGTGCTCGATCGCGCCCCAGTTGCGGCCGTAGAGAGTGTCGCTGCCGATGAAATTGATCGCCCCGGCGATCCAGCGCCCAGCCCGGCGGGCCATGATGAGGAGCACACGGTCTGCCATCCGCTCGCCGATCAGCGAGAAGAATTCCCGGGTGAGATAGGGGCGGCCCCATTTGCGCGAGCCGGTCTCCATGTAAAACGCAAAGAACGCATCCCAGATTTCTTCGGTCAGGTCGGAGCCGGTGAGGCGGTGGAGGGTGATCCCGTCGGCCATGGCGTCGCGCCGTTCACGGCGGATCGCCTTGCGCTTGCGCGAGGCGAGCGCCGTCAGGAAACCCTCGAAGCTCCCGTACCCGGCATTGTCCCAATGGAACTGCTGATCGGTTCGCTGCAGGAAGCCCTTGTCTCCGAGCATCTGCCATTCGGCTTCGGTGAGGAAGGTGAGGTGGGCGGATGAGAGCCCGTTGCGGCGGGTGAGCTCCGCGAGCGCATCGCCGAGCGCGGACGCTACCGCCGCCTGCTGTCGCCCCGGCCGCGCCAGCAACCGCGGCCCGGTCACGGGCGTGAAGGGTACCGCCACCTGAAGCTTCGGATAGTAGGAGCCGCCGGCGTGCTCATAGGCATCAGCCCAGCCCTGGTCGAAGACATACTCGCCGCGCGAATGAGTCTTCAGATAGGTCGGCGCCACCCCAACGATCCCGTCATCGGCGGTCTCGGCGACCAGGTGTCGGGGCACCCAGCCCGTCCGTCCGCCGACCGATTTCGACTGTTCAAGGCAGTGAAGAAAATCATGAGAAATAAATGGGTTATCTAGAATCCCTCGTGTTGATAATGATGGGGATGATCGCTGAATTTGAGGTGAAGGTTTAGGTTGTTCGGTGGCCGAAGCAGAGCCACTGGCTCCCGCGCAGGCATCCCAGATCGCGGCTTCGATCTCGTCGAGGCCGGTAATCGTGCGGATGGTCAGTTGCGGGGAGGTCATGCGTCGCAGCGAGCCTGTTCCGGCTTTATGGCCGAATTCCTTCGAAGATAACTTGATCGGCGTAGCGCCGGGCGCGGGTCAGGTCGGCGTCGCTGCGGACCGTCCAGGTCAGCACCGGGTATCCCACCCACCGCGCCACGGTCGTGGCCGGCGCCGGCAGGTCCTTCACTGAATAGGCGACGAACTGCGGCCGGCTCCACGGCGCATGCAGGAGCCAGCCGAGCGCCAGCGGATATCCAGGCGGCTTGTTCGGCGCTTCCTCGAAATGCCGTTCCGCGACGATCCCGCGCAACAGGTTCGGAGCGAGGTGGCGGAGCGCGTGGACGAGGCTCGGATCGAACGACATGGCGGCGACCGGACCGGAATATGTGGCCAGCACTGCGGCCGCCCGCTCTGCCACACGCAGGTCGCCGTCGAACCGGCTCTTGAGTTCCAGCACCAGCGGCACGCGGCCGGCGACAAGGTCGCACAGCTCGCCGAGGGTGATCATCCGGTCTGTGGTGGCCCGGAAGGCAATGGACTTCAGCGCGGCCGCGGTTTGCGACGCGAGCGTGGCTGTACCCTCGGTCAGGCGGCCGAGCGCATCGTCGTGAAAGACCATCGCCTCGCCATCGGCCGTGATCTGCAGATCGACTTCGATGCCGTAGTTCGCGGCGACCGCGGCGCGAACCGCAGAGGGGGTGTTTTCGATGATCCCGGCCGCGGCGTCATGCAGGCCGCGATGAGCGATCGGCCGCGCGGTCAGCCACTCGTTGAGCGACGCCGGCGCGGTGTCGCGCATATCCGTCAGGCCACCTCGAAGAAGCCTTCGACCTCGACCGCAGCATCGAGCGGCAAAGCGGCGACGCCGACCGTGCTGCGGGCGTGGCGGCCGCGATCCGCGAACACTTCGACCATGAGGTCGGACGCGCCGTTCATCACCTTCGGCCCATCGGCGAAACCGGCGGTGCTGTTGATGAAGCCGCCGAGCCGCACGACGCGCACGACCTTGTCGAGGTCGCCGAGCGCCGCTTTGACATGCGCGAGAAGATTGATGGCGCACAGACGCGCGGCCCGCTGTCCGGCCTCGATCGACACTTCGGCGCCGAGGCGGCCCTTGGCGATCAGCTTGCCGTCTTCGTCGGCGCAGATCTGGCCGGAGACGACGAGCACCTGACCCGTGCGCACGAATGGCACATAATTGGCGACCGGGGGGCGCGGTTCCGGCAGGGTGATGCCGAGATCTGCCAAACGCTTTTCAACGACGCCCGCCATAACCTT
>JBQCFU010000750.1:0-2575 GCA_051958775.1 Pseudolabrys sp. | reverse complement strand
GATGCCGAGCGCGTCGATCGTGGTCGACTTGCCGACGCCGGGTACGCCAGTGATGCCGACACGCATCGCCTTGCCGGTGTCGGACAGCAAGGTTTGCAGCAGTCGCTGCGCCGCTTCGCGATGATCGGCGCGCTTGCTTTCGATCAGCGTGATGCAGCGCGCCAGCATGGCACGTTCACCGGCACGGATACCGGCGGCGAGCGCGGCGATATCGGGCGCGACTTTCGCGGAAGGAGCGGAGGCGGGTGTCACGGCTCGTATTTCTTGATGTCGTCGGCGGGCCGCTCGCCGGCGAACAGCGCGCGGCCTTCTTCGGACAGGTTCGCCGCGAAATCCTTCCACGGCAGGAAAATCGTATAGATGCCTTCGACGTAGGGGCCGACCGCATAGGGCTGATAGTGGAACGTTAGGCCCGCGCTTTTACCCGTTTCGGTCGACGGCGTCAGCGTCACCGGGCCGAGCGCCAGCAGTTTCGGTGCGATCCCCTTGAGCCATTGCGGATCGTCGATCAGTTCCTGCGAGACTCCACGCTGCTTCTTCTCGGCCTTGATGGCGGAGCGCAGCAGCGTGTCGAGTGCGGTCATGGTTGCGCCGCCGTCCGCCGTTTCGGTGAAGAACGGTCGAATACTGACACGCTTGTTCTGCGCGCCGTCCCACAGGATCGTATCGATCTCCGTGTTCGGATGCGCACCGCCGGTGTTGAGATAATCGGAGCGCAGCACGCTGATATAGCGGCCGATCACCGAGGCTGCTTCGTATTCGCGCTCCAGCGCCCAGTGCACGCCGTTCTCGCGGATATAGGCTTCCTCTCGCAGCGCCTTGGCGGCATCCTTGCGCCACTTGGCGGCCCAGCGATCGCCCTCGCGCCGGCAATCGGCGGCGAGCTTCGGCATTCCTTTGATGGTCTCGTCGAGCGAGATTTTGATCTCGGCGAAATTGGATATGGTGACGGCGCGCTTCGGTTGGGCAGCCGCCGGACCGGCCGGCCACAGCGTCGCAAATCCGAGCAGAGAGAGCGCCGCGAGCCGAACCAGACCGCTCACTCGGCGGCCTCTTGCGTGTGGCCGAGATGCTTGGCGAGCTTGCGCAACAGATCAACGGCGGCTTCGGCGATCACGGTGCCGGGCGGAAAGATCGCCTCGGCGCCGGATTTATAGAGCGCATCGTAATCCTGCGGCGGCACGACGCCGCCGACCACGACCATGATATCGCCGCGACCCTGCTTGGCGAGTTCGGCTTTGAGTTCCGGCACCAGCGTGAGGTGCGCGGCCGCGAGCGACGAGACGCCGAGCACATGCACGTCGTTCTCCACCGCCTGGCGCGCGGCTTCCGCCGGCGTCGCGAACAACGGACCGATATCGACGTCGAAACCGAGATCGGCGAACGCCGAGGCGATCACCTTCTGGCCGCGGTCGTGGCCGTCCTGGCCGATCTTGGCGACCAGCAGGCGCGGGCGGCGGCCTTCCGCGGTCTCGAACGCTTCGACAAGCTTGCGCACCTGTTCGACTGCGCCGGTCATGCCGACCTCCCGCTTGTAGACGCCGGTGATCGCCTTGATCTCGGCGCGATGGCGGCCATAGACCGCTTCGAGTGCCGAGGAGATTTCGCCGACGGTGGCTTTGGCGCGTGCTGCGTCGATGGCGAGCGCAAGCAGGTTTCCGTTGCCGCCCTTGGCCGCGCGGGTGAGCGCCGCAAGTGCTTCCTTCACCGCGGAGGGGTCGCGCTCGGCCTTCAGCCGGTTGAGCTTCTCGATCTGCTTGGCGCGCACGGCGGTGTTGTCGACCTTGAGCACGTCGACCGGCGCTTCGTTCTCGGGGCGATATTTGTTGACGCCGATCACCGACTGATGACCGGCATCGATGCGCGCCTGCGTCTTCGCCGCGGCTTCTTCGATGCGCAGCTTCGGGATGCCGGCTTCGATCGCCTTGGTCATGCCGCCGAGGTCTTCGACTTCCTGGATGTGGTCCCACGCCTTGCGGGCGAGATCGTATGTCAGCCGCTCGACGTAGTAGGAGCCGCCCCACGGATCGGCGATGCGGGTCGTGCCGCTTTCCTGCTGCAGCAGGATCTGGGTGTTGCGGGCGATCCGCGCGGAGAAGTCGGTCGGCAGCGCAAGCGCTTCGTCGAGCGCGTTGGTGTGCAGCGACTGGGTATGGCCCTGGGTCGCCGCCATCGCCTCGATCATGGTACGCGGCACGTTGTTGAACACGTCCTGCGCGGTCAGCGACCAGCCGGAGGTCTGTGAATGGGTACGCAGCGACAGCGAGCGCGCATCTTTCGGTTCGAATGGCTTGATCAGCGTCGCCCAGAGGAGACGCGCCGCGCGGAGCTTCGCGATCTCCATGAAGTAGTTCATGCCGATCGCCCAGAAAAACGAGAGGCGGGGCGCGAACTGGTCGATGGTCAGTCCGGCCTTGATGCCGGTGCGGACATATTCGACGCCGTCGGCGAGCGTGTAGGCGAGTTCGAGGTCCTGCGTCGCGCCGGCTTCCTGCATGTGGTAGCCGGAAATGGAAATGGAGTTGAACTTCGGCATCCGCTACGAAGTGTAGGCGAAGATGTCGGAGATAATCCG
>JBQCFU010000749.1:0-2726 GCA_051958775.1 Pseudolabrys sp. | reverse complement strand
GCCTTTCTCGCCGCTCTGGGTCATGCCCAGCACGTCGATGAAGAAGCGCAGGCTTTTGTCGAATGTCGGCGTGAGCATCTCGATATGCGCGAGATGCGCGATGTCGAGGATCGGCTCAGGCGGCAAATCTTGGGGCATATCAGACATGGTGTGCACTCATCTTGCTAAGTCGGAGGTTGTCGGCAATAACGGAGCGGGTTTTTACGCCGGGAAAGGGCTGACCATGCTGGGTCGCGTGCTGGCTGCTGGACTGATCGCAACGATGGCGGGCGCAGGTGTGGGCGGGAGCGCGTCGGCGCAGACTTATCCCACCAAACCGATCCGCCTGCTGGTCGGTTTCCCGGCGGGCGGGCCGACCGATGGCCCGGCGCGGGTGATGGCCGACAAGCTGCGCGCCTCGCTCGGCCAGTCGGTCGTGGTCGAGAACAAGCCGGGCGCGGGCGGCAAGATCGCCGTCGACTACATGCTGTCGCAGCCGCGCGACGGCTACACGCTTCTGTTCTGCACCTACATCGATCCGATCAACACGGTGCTCTACAAGAAGAGCAGCTATACCCTCGACGACATCGCGCCGGTGTCGCTGGCGACGCGGGCCTATTACGCCTTCGCCGTCGCCAATGATGTGCCGGTCAATTCGATGCAGGAGTTCGTCGCCTACGCCAAGGCGCGGCCGGGCGAACTCAACTACGGCCATGTCGGCGCCGGCTCCGCGCCCGAACTGGTGATCAAGCGGTTCGAGAAGGTCACGGGCATCAAGTCGATCGGCGTGCCGTTCCGCGGCATGGGCGACGCCTTGCAGGAAATGGTGGCGAACCGCATTCAGTTCGCGGTCGGGCCGCTGGTCGTCACCACGCCGCTCTTCGAGGCGAAGCGGCTGAAGGTGATCGGCATGACCAGCCCGGAGCGTCTGCCGGTCGCGCCGAACGTGCAGACCCTGAAGGAGCAGGGCGTGCCGATCGTCGCCAGCACCTGGCTCGGCGTCTGCGCCGCCAAAGGCGTGCCCGAGCCGGTGATCGCAACGCTCAACAAGCACATCGCCGACGCGGTGAAGACGCCGGAATACCAGACCCTGATGGAGAAGACCGGCATCGTCGGCGTATCGTCCACGCCGGAGGAGATGGCGCAGGCGATGCGCGAGACGCGCGACGAGGCGGGCGAACTGATCCGCGAACTCGGTTTGCAGAAGGACTGACGGCGCGGCGGTAGCGCCCTGCGGCCGATCGCGCGTCATGTGCGGGTGAACACCAGGATCAAATTGTTCGCCGGCATGGTGTGAATCTTCTCCGGCGTCAGATGATGGCGGCGTGCCAGCGCGTTGACATCGTCGATGTCGCGCACGCCCCAGGCGGGATCGCGGGTGCGCAGGCTCTGGTCGAACGCGGCATTGCTCGGCGCGGAATGTTCACCATGCGCCTTGAAGGGACCATAGAGATAAAGCTTGCCGCCTGACCGCAGATGCCGCTCCGCGCCCGCGAACAGGCCCTGCGCGACGCTCCACGGCGCGATGTGGATCACATTGGCGCAGAAGATCGCCGCCAGCGGAGAGGGGGACGCCCTGTCGCTCCAATTCCAGTCCGGCTGCGAAACATCGATATTTGCGGCCGGCCGCAGATTGGTTAGGCCGGTATGGGCACGCCAGGCGTCAATGCTGCGGCGGTGGTCGGCGTTAGGATCGCTCGGCCACCAGACGAGATGCGGCGCCTGTTGCGCGAAGGCGACCGCGTGCTGGCCGGTGCCGCTGCCGATCTCCAGCACGTCGCCGTGCATCGCCGCGAGATCGGCGGCGAGTGCTTCGCCGATCGCCGCGTGATTGCGATGGAACGCCGCCGCGTCGAGCCGTCCGTCCGCTGCCGCCGGATCGGCGGCGCGGCCGAAGGCGACGGTGAACTCCGGTGCGCGCGTCACACGTCCTCCGGTTTGTCGACATAGACGAGCCCGGCCTTCGCCAGCGGCTCGCGCATATTGTACATGTCGAGACCGAGGACGCCGGATGCAAGCTTCTGCCGCTTGCCATCTTCGTCGGCGAACCGCTTTTCCGCCTTGGCCATGACATCGGCGACGCTGTTCCGGGCGACGACGACCACGCCGTCCTCGTCCGCGACCACGGCATCGCCGGGGGTGACGTTCACGCCGGCGCAGACGACGGGGACGTTGACCGCGCCGAGCGTCGCCTTGACCGTGCCCTTGGCCGAGATCGCCCGCGACCAGACCGGGAAGCCCATCTCCTTGAGGGTGAGCACGTCGCGGCAGCCGGCGTCGATGACGAGGCCGGCGACGCCGCGTGCCTTGAGAGACGTTCCAAGAAGGTCGCCGAACATGCCATCGGTGTTGTCGGTGGTGCAGCCGACGACGAGCACATCGCCCGGTTTGCACTGTTCGACGGCAACGTGAATCATCCAGTTGTCGCCCGGCTGCGCCAGCACGGTGACGGCAGGACCAGCGATCGACGCGCCGGACCAGATCGGCCGGATATAGGGCTTCATCAGGCCGATGCGGCCATAGGCTTCATGCACGGTCGAGACGCCGCGCTTGGCGAAGACCTCGCAGGCTTTCGCATCGGCGCGCGGAATGTTGCGGACCACCACGGTTTTCATGATTTCCTCTCTTTCTTCCTTCACCTCTCCCGTGGGGAGAGGTCGACGCGCGAAGCGCGGCAGGTGAGGGCGTACGCTCCAACGAACATTATTTCCCCCTCACCCCAACCCTCTCCCCGCAGGGGAGAGGGT
>JBQCFU010000748.1:0-4163 GCA_051958775.1 Pseudolabrys sp. | reverse complement strand
TGGCGCGGCGCTTGTGCCGGCGTATCGGGCCACGGTGCGGTGCCGCCCTGCTGCTGTTGCTGCTGCGTTGGCTGCACCGTCACCTGCGACGGAGCGCGCTTCGGCGTATGCGTCACACGGCGCGGCTTCGGTTTCGGCTTTTCGGCGACGACCGGTGCCGCCTGCAGCTCCGGCTCGGCCGGCTGCTGATAGCCCTTCATCAATTCCGGCGGCACGCCCTGGGTCACGCCCGGCACGCCTTCGGGGAACACCGCTCGGCGCTCACCCGGCAGCTTCTTCTTCTGGTTGATGCCGAAGATGTCGAGCTTGTCCGCATCGAAATCGGCGCAAGCGGAGAGCGCCGGCCCGAGCGAGAGCAGCGACAGGATCAGAAGGACGTGCTTGACGCGAAACATGAACGATCCTTAGGCGCTATCTTTGGGCGCTATCTTTGGGCGCGACGGCGCCTCAGCCCTTCTTGTCGGGTGATGGGGTTGGCTTGCTGTCCGGTGTGGCGTCCGCTGCGAGCAGCGCCGCCACGACTTCGATGCGCGCACGGACCGCCTGCGGCGTGTCATTGTCTTCATTGACGAGCGAGACGTAGCGGCGCGCGGCGGTCGCATCACCATGCTTCCATGCCGACAGCGCCAGCAGTTCACGCGCCGAATGCCGGAACGGGCGGCCCGGCTCCGCGAGCGGCGCCAGCCGGCGCTCCAGCTCCTTGTAATCCGCGGTATCGACCAGAAGGAAGCCGGCCCGCACCGCGGCGAGGTCCTGCAGCATCTGCCCGACCGGCGATGCGGCAATCTCGTCGTAGAGCTTCACGCCCTCGGCCCGGTCACGCTGCGCCGCGGCGGCCGCGACACGAAGCCGCGCCAGCGGCTGGTAGCCGGGCGTGCCGGTCTTGGCGATCTCGGCAAAGGCCTTTTCGGCCTCGGCGGTCTTGCCCTCTTCGCTCAAGGCGAGCGCGGCCTCGAAGGCCGAGCCGGAGCGGGCGGCCTCGCGGTTCTGCCAGTATTCGTAGCCGCGCCAGCCGCCGATCCCGACCACCACCAGCACGGCGAAGATGATGATGAACAGGCCGTAGCGGTCCCACAGCCTTTTCAGCTGCTCGCGACGGACCTCCTCATCGACCTCGTTGAAAATATTGTCGACCAAAGCCTGCTCCCGACACCACGGCCCGCGGGCGTATCCGACCGGGCGATGCCAAACGGCGATGCCGGGAACCGCCCCGCACGCGCGGGCGGAGGTACCCTAACGATGTGGCCGCCGCAAGGCAAAAGCGGCCGAGGCTTTGCAAATCAGAGGGTTAGCCCGGCTCCATCAGGTCTTTTTGCGCATCGGATAGGTGTGCTCCGGCCCTGGAAATGAGCGGTCACGGACCTCCCGGGCATAGTCGGCCATGGCCTTCTCGATCGATGGGCCGAGGTCCCCGTACCGCTTGACGAATTTCGGCACCCGCGGCGACAGGCCGAGCATGTCCTCCATTACCAGTACCTGTCCGTCGCAGGCCGGGCTCGCGCCGATGCCGATGGTCGGGATCGGCACCTGCGCCGTCAGCTTTCGGGCGAGCGGCTCGGCCACCGCCTCGATCACCACCGAGAACGCGCCCGCCTGCGCAACCGCTAGCGTGTCTTCCTCGATCCGCCCCCAGTCGTTCTCGTCCCGTCCCTGCGCGCGGAACGAGCCGAGCACGTTGATCGCCTGCGGCGTCAGGCCGACATGCGCCATCACCGGAACGCCACGCTCGACCAGGAAGGCGATGGTCTCCGCCATGCGCTTGCCGCCTTCGAGCTTGATCGCGCCGCAGCCCGTTTCCTTGAGAACGCGCACCGCGCTGGCGAAGGCCTGCTCCTTCGACGCTTCGTAGCTGCCGAACGGCATGTCGACCACGACCAGCGCGCGCTTCGAGCCGCGCATCACGGCATGGCCCTGCAGGATCATCATGTCGAGCGTGACCGGCACGGTCGACTCCAGCCCATGCATCACCATGCCGAGCGAGTCACCGACCAGAATGACGTCGCAATATTTGTCGGCGAGCTGCGCGGTATGCGCGTGATAAGACGTCAGCATGACGATCGGCTCACCACCCTTGCGGGCGAAGATGTCGGGCGCGGTCAGACGGCGGATATCGCTTTGCACGGACACGGTTATGCTCCGAAGACAGGAACGCCAATGAACAGCGGATGGAAGACGAAGCCGAGCGCGAGATAGATGAGCACGCCGGCTAGGACTGCGACGGCGTCATTGATCCAAAGACGACGTTCACTCGGCAGCGGTTTCACGGCTTCCGGCGGCTGCCGCTTGAGCGCGATGCGCGCGATCACCGCCCACGCCAGGAAAGTGCCGAACATCAGGATCGAGCCGAGATCGCCGTTCGCGAGCAGATGCGCGAAAGCCCAGAGCTTCACCGCGACCAGCGCCGGATACTTGCTCCAGATCTTGAGATGCCCAGGCACGAAGGCGGCGACAAGCAGGATGACAGCAGGCAGCATCAGCGCGACGGTGACGTGGCGCATCCACAGCGGCGGATACCAGACATCGATCCATTCGGCCGCGCGATACTGCGCGAAGCCGATGACGATCAGCACCACGGCCAGGATTGAGACCAGCGAGAAGACAACGCGGTAAGGGATTTCGCCGAGCCGCGCCATCGCCGCCGCGCGACGGCTGCGCGAACGCACGAACAGATGGCTCGCGAGAAAAACCGCAAGCCCGAGAACGAGAACTGCCAGGCCCATATGAGGCTCCCGCCGTCGCGTGAAGCCGCAGTAGACGATGGCTGCGCCCATCGTCAAGCCAACCTTTGCCGACCTTCGCCGACCCGCACCACGGGTGGCTCTGCGGCGTGCGATCCCCTAGTCTCGCGGCGATGACTCACAATCCGGCATTTCTCGAAGAACCGGCACGCCGCATTCCCGTGGACGGCGAATACGATGTGGTCGTGCTGGGCGGCGGCCCGGCCGGGATCGCCGCGGCTGCGGCCGCTGCAAGGCAGGGATGCAGCACGGTTCTGATCGAACGCTACGGCTTTCTCGGCGGCATGGGGACGGCTGCGGGCGTGACCAATTTCTGCGGGCTGCATGCGAACGTGCATGGCGACATCCGCCGCGTCGTGTTCGGCATCACCGATGAACTGCTCAGGCGGATCGACGTCTATGGCGGGCTGAACGAGCCGCACCTCGTCCTCGGCAAGACCAAAGCGCAGGCTTACGACACCGCCGCGTATAAATGCGCGGCCGACGATCTCCTGATCGCACATGGCGCCGCCGTCCGCTTTCACACCCTCGCAGCCGGTGTCGCGTTCGACAACGATACGACCATCAGCGCGCTGATCATCGAGGATCGCTCCGGCCGCCGCGCGATCCGCGGCCGCTTCTTCATCGACTGCTCGGGCGACGGCGATCTCGCCGCTTTCGCCGGCGCCGCGTTCGAAAAGAGCGACATGCTGTATCCGAGCATGATGTTCCGCCTCGCCGGCGTCGATGCGGCAAAGGCAGGCGACGCGTGGACCACCATTCCCGATCTGATGAGCCAGGCGGAAGCGCGCGGCGTCACGTTTCCGCGCAGGGGTGCGATCGTGCGTCCGCAGAAGCACACCAGCGAATGGCGCGTGAACGTCACGCAGATCAGGGACGATGCGGGTCGCGCCATCGACGCCACCGATGCGGCCGCGCTGTCGCGCGGCGAGATCGCGGGACGTCAGCAGGCCATGGCGTTCTTCGATTTCCTGCGCCGCGAAGCGCCGGGTTTCGCCGATGCCTATGTGGTCGATATTCCGCCGCAACTCGGCATCCGTGAAACACGCCGTATCAACGGCCGCTATCAACTCACCGGCGAAGATGTGCTCACCTGCGCCAGCTTCGAGGACACCATCGGCGTCAACGGCTGGCCGCTGGAGAAGCATGTCGCCGGCAATGTGGAATGGGGCTGGCCGCAAATCCCGCAATCGCGCGGTTTCAATCACCTGCCCTATCGCATGATGGTGCCGCACGGCCCGACCAACCTGCTCGTTGCCGGCCGCTGTGCCTCCATGACCCATGACGGACAATCGGCCGCCC
Source organism: Pseudolabrys sp. (assembly GCA_051958775.1). Classification (GTDB taxonomy): domain Bacteria; phylum Pseudomonadota; class Alphaproteobacteria; order Rhizobiales; family Xanthobacteraceae; genus Pseudolabrys. The sequence continues at coordinate 123 of JBQCFU010000748.1, read as the reverse complement.
GCGTCAGCGGCGCCTGTTTCGTGATGGGCGAAGCCGCCGGCACCGCCGCGCACCTCGCGTTGACGCGCAACGCCGCGGCTGCCGACATCGACATAACCGCCTTGCAGACGCTGCTACGCAACA
>JBQCFU010000747.1:0-8968 GCA_051958775.1 Pseudolabrys sp. | reverse complement strand
GTCTGGAAATCACGCACCACTTTCAGCAACAGATGCTGCATCTCGGTGCGAGTGACCTCGTCGAGCGCGCCGAAGGGTTCATCGAGCAGCAGAATTTCCGGTTTGCGCGCCAGGCAGCGTGCCAGCGCGGCGCGCTGCGCCATGCCGCCGGAGAGCTGTGCGGGAAAGTAACGCCGGGCATGCGTCAGTCCGACCTCGCGGATCGCCACATCGACGCGCGTTTTGCTTTCCTCCGCCGTCAGCCCGGGCTGATGCTTGAAGTTCAGTCCGAAGGCGACGTTCTTCTCCAGCGACAGCCATGGCAGGAGGCTGGCATCCTGAAAGCCGATGGATACGCGCGGCGGCACGCCCTGCAGCGGCGTGCCGTTCATCGTCACCGTGCCGTCGGTCGGCTTTTGCAGCCCACCGAGCACGCGCAGCAGACTTGATTTGCCGACACCGCTCGGGCCGAGCACGCTGACGATCTCGCCTTCACCCACTTCGAAGTCGAACGCTTCGACAACCGGTTGCGACTGGCCGGGATAGCGCAGCACAATGCCGGCGGCTTCAAGGATCGGAGCCTGACGGGCCGTTGACGGCGAGATGGATTGTGCGAGCGAGGTCATGCGGTTGCCCCGATGGCGGCCGGCAGTTCCTGAACGCGAAGTGCGAGCTTCAACTGCACCAGGCTCGGCGTGATCACCGGAATGAAAGCGGACTCGCGCAGCCGGCGCTGGAAGCCTGCGCCGGGTTGCGACAGATAGGCCCGGCCGCCGGAAGCCGACAGCTCCAGTTGCACGGCCTGCACCGCGATCTCGGCGAGGCGGATGCGCAGGCGGAACAGACTTGCAGGCTGTTCGATGAAGCGAACGCCGTTCAGGCCGTCATGCAGCGCGGCTTCGGTGGATGCGAGTTCGGCGGTCAGCGCGGCAGCCGGCTCGCTCAGGATGTCGCGATCATTGCGGAGCCTTGCGGTCGTTTCGGTGAGCGCGCGGCGCGCCAGTCCGATCGACAGCGCGGACGGCATGGCCAAGAAGGCCGGGCGCACCTTTGGCAGCCATTCGACGGCGTTGCGATGGATGATACGGTTTTCACCGATCCGCACGCCATCGATCTTGAGCGCGGCGGTGTTCGATCCGCGCATGGCCATCAGATCGAGATCGGGGGAACGCGCGAGACCCGGATCATCGGACGCGAGTGCGGCGATGAAGGCGGGCGCGCCGTCCGCGCCTTTGACCGCCATCGCCACATGAAAGCCTGCCGTGGGCAAATTCGTCACCCACGGCAGAAATCCGTCGAGCTGCAGTCCGGCGCCGTTGCGCTGTGCCTGCACCGACAGTTCCTCGATGCCGGACAGAAATTTCATGGCGTTGGACAGGCCGGTGGCGCCGCCTTTCCGTCCGGCCAGCAGGTCCGGCAGCAGAGCGTCGCGCAAGGCTGCGTTCGGGCTTTGCAGCAGGTATTCGATGAAGGTGCGGTGGCCCCAGAACACGAAGCCGGCGGTCAGCGAATGTGCCGACACCTCACTGATTGCCGTGACGGCGTCGGCGATATGTCCGTCGCTGCCGCCCCATCGTGTCGGCACGCCGACGCGGAACAGTCCGGCGTCCGCGAGCTTCGGCAGAACCGATGCGGCTGCATCGGCCGACGTGTCGAGCGGGGAAGCGCTCGCGTCGAGCCACGCACCGAGATCGGAAGTCACGTATGTCACGGCGAGATCCTCATCCGTTACTCGGCGGCGATGGCGGCCGCGTTGTCCCACGCGTAAGGCTGGAGCTGCGGATTGAGGTCCGGCTGTCCGAGATTGTTGGCGAAGTTGCAGAGCGTCGCGAGGCTGACGCCGAGCACGACTTCCAGCGCGTTGGCATCGGTGAAGCCGGCGGCACGGAATGCCTTCAGTTCGGCATCCTCGACACGGCCACGGCTGCGGATCACGGCGCGGGTGAAATCGGCCACGGCATTGAGCCGTGCGTCCGGCACCTGGGTGCTGTCGCGCAACGCATTGACGACGGGCTCCTTCAGATCCGCCTTCTTGTAGGCGACCGCGGTGTGACCGGCGACGCAGAAGCCGCAGCCATGGGTCGCGGCGGCCGTGATCTGCACCGCTTCGCGCTCCGCTAACGTCAGGCCGCTACGCGCGTTGATGGCGCCCACGGTTTGATAGGTTTCAAGCGCAGTCGGCGCGTTGGCCAGAAGTCCGACGAGGTTCGGCAGGAAGCCGTTCGCCTTCTCGGCATTCTGGACTCGTTCCCGCGAGGCTTCAGGAGCGGATGCGGCAGTATGAATGGTCAGACGTGTCATGTGTGTTCTACCGATGGCATCGACCCAGGGTGGCCGGGCGAAGTGCGGCGGTCAGCTCTCGGTCAGTGATGAGAGTTTTGATGGGATTATGGTGGGGCAGGCGTCTCGCCCGGACAACCCATTCAAGAAAATAACAAAAAACGAACTGTTTCTTTGGCAGCGAGGAGAATGCTGCTGTTTTCGTCTGCAAACGAGGAAGGAAATTATTTCAGGGTGAGTCGCGCGTAGGGCGCCGCGAGTTCGGCTTGTTGCTGCTGCTCGCTAGGGCGGAGATCGCCGCATCGTCGAAAGCTGACGACCGCGGCCGGCCATCAGGCGTAGGCGACCACAATGGTCTGTGCCACCAAGGCCGGCCGTTCCTGTCCTTCGATCTCGATGGTCGCTTCGAACACAAAACGGTATCCGCCGTCGATGGGCGTCGCGGACAATAATTTCTGCTTCGCGCGAATGCGTGATCCCGCCAGCACAGGGGAAATGAACCGGACCTTGTCCGAGCCGTAATTGATGCCACGGCTGCGCCGGCGGATCTTGAACACGGTCTGCGACAGAAGTGGAAGAAGCGATAGCGTCAGATAGCCGTGCGCGATGGTCTTTCCGCCCGGAGATTCGCGTGCTGCGCGTTCCACGTCGACGTGGATCCACTGATGATCGCCCGTCGCGTCGGCGAAGCGATTGATCCGCTCCTGGTCGACAAGAAGCCAGTCTCCGACGCCCAACTCCTGTCCGGCGTAGGCGGCAAGTTCCGCAGGGGTGTCGACTTCGGTCATTGGGTTTTCGATACCACCGGATGTAAAATGCGCCTGCTATTCATTCCAGCGAAGCGCCGGTTTTCCGGATCACATCGCCGTAGACTTTGATGTCACGCATGACCTCCTGCATGACCCGTTGGGGCGTGAAGATTTCCGTGATAAAGCCGCGTTTCTCTAGGTCACGCCGGATCTCAGGCCGTTGCAGGATTTCGTTGACGGCTGCGTTCAGCTTTTTAATGACCGGTTCGGGTGTTCCCGCCGGCGCGAACAGTCCGGTCCATGTCGTCGCGTCGAAGCCGGGAAGCGTTTCTGCCACCGTCGGCAGATCGGGCGCCTGTTTGAGCCGATAGCTGCCGGTCACGGCGAGGCCCTTCAGCTTTCCTTCCTTGATCAGGCCGGACACCACACCGTAGCCGGCAAACATCATGTTCACCTGCTGGCCCATGACGTCGGTCACCGCCGGCGGCACGCCACGATAGGGGACGTGCACGATTTTCGTGCCCGCCATCTGATTGAACAATTCGCCGGCGAGATGCGTCGACGTTCCGTTGCCGGAGGAGGCGAAGGTCATCTCTCCCGGTTTTTTCTTAGCGAGGGCAATGACATCCTTGACCGAATTGACCGGGAATGTCGGGTGCACGATGAGGACGTTGAAGTCGCGATAGTGCATCGCGATCGGCGCGAATGACTTGAGCGGGTCGTAACCGATCGTCTTGTAGAGAAACTGGTTCGATCCGAGCGGATTACCCTGGATCAGCAACGTGTAGCCGTCCGCAGGCGATTTCGCCGCCTGTTCGGTCCCGATATTGCTGCCGGCGCCGGGACGATTGTCGCAGATTACCGGCTGGCCAAGCATCTTGCTGAGATTTTCGGCGACGACGCGGGCGACAATGTCGGCGGCGCCGCCAGCCAGGAATGGGACGATGATGCGGATCGTCTTCGATGGATAGGGTTCGCTGGTGCTGGACCAGGCCGGCGCCGCGCGGCCCAGCATCGGCAGCGCCAGCATCGACGTTACGACGCTGCGGCGGGTTGGGCGAATGGACATGGCATTTCCTCCCAAGATCGATGCTTGTTTTTTGTGAGGAGATCGTAACGAACTCCGGACAGCCATTTCAACGGATATCTGGTTGTCCGTACAAATTTCTTGACAAGCCTTCCGCTCGGACCGCATCTTGCAGGCCGCAGCGGATGGAATGGCAGGCGGTCCCGGAATGTCTCTCGATTTCAGTTTTTCGCAGGAACAGGAAGAGTTTCGCGCTTATGTGCGCGACTTCGCCCAGAAGGAGATCGCGCCTTACGTCAAGGAATGGGACGACGTCGAGCAACTGCCGACGCATGACATCATCCCGAAAATGGGGAAAGCGGGATTGATCGGACTCGCCGCGCCCAAGGAGATGGGCGGCCACGGCAAGGATTACATCACGCTCGGCATCTGCATCGAGGAGCTTGGTCGTGTCGACACCAGTTGCGCGCTGATCTGTTCCGTCAACAACACGATGGCGACGTTGATCCCGGGCTGGGGCGATGATGTGGTCCGCAAGGTGTTCCGTGGCGAAAATCTCCTGTCGATCGCCACTTCGGAAGAAGATGCGGGGTCGGACGTCACCAACATGCAGACCGAAGCGGTGGTCGACGGCGATGATTTCCTGATCACCGGCCGCAAGATTCACGTCAGCATCATGCCCGGCGCGACCTATATGGGTGTTACCGCCTGGGTGAAGGGCGACGGCACGAACAAGCCGCGGATCGCGTTCATCAAGGTCCCGGCCGATGCTCCGGGCATTTCGTGCGAGCAAATGGAAGAGATGGGCGCGCGCGGCCATCAGCTTGGCATTGTCCATTTCAAGAATGTGCGTGTGCCGCAGGCCAATGTGCTCGGCTCGAAGACCGAGGGAAAGAAAATTCTGTATGCCCGCTGGGGCGTGTCGCGCTGCCTGTCGGCGCTCAATGCCATCGGCTCGGCACAGCAGGTGCTCGATGACACGGTCGCGTTCGTCAAAAAGAAAGTGGTCTACGGCCGGCCGATCGGCATGTATCAGGGCGTCAGCTTTCCGCTGATCGAACATTACACGCGCATCCAGGCGTGCCGCCTGATGGCCTATAAGGGGCTGTGGATGAGCGTGGTGGGGCAGAATCCCGCCATGCAGGCGACGATGGCCAAGTGGTATTCGGTCACGTCGTCGGTCGATGCCATCACGGCGTGCCTGCAGATGTATGGCGCCAACGGCTATCTGAAGGAATGCTCGGTCGAGCGCCGTATGCGTGACACCATGGCGCTGCTGTTCACCGGCGGCACCATCAACATCATGAAGATCATCGCCATCAAGGAATTGCTGGGCAAGGAATTCGCCGCCATTCGCGGCGATGGTGGCTGAGCGGATTCTCCGTTCATGCGCGATGCAAGAGATGGAGTCCTGCCATGACGCTCTCCGAGCAGCTCGCCGATTTTGTCGTTGCCACGAACTTTGACGATCTGCCGCCGGAGGTCATCGCTGCGACGAAGAGGATGGCCGCGGATACGCTGGCATGCGCCTGGGCGGGAACGACCGCGCCGGGTGTCGAAAACATGCAGCGGATGGTCGCCGATGACGGCGGGCGGCCGGACGCCGTGCTCTGGGGATATGGCGGCCGGGCTCCGGCCGCGCAGGCGGCATTTCTCAACGGTGTGAGCGCCGCGGCGCTGGACTTCGACTGTTTGCATCTCGGCGGGCTGGCGCATTCGCCGATCGTCGTCATGCCGGCGGTCATGGCCCTGGCGGAACGCGAGCGGCGGAGCGGCAAGGAATTCCTCGCCGCATTGGCGCTGGGCGTCGAGCTGCATTGCCGCCTCGGCATGGCGACGACTGATCATTCCGGCTGGTTCTATACATCGATGCACGGGGTTCTCGCGGCTGCTGCCGCTGCCGCCAAGATTCTGCGCCTCGATCGCGAGGGGATTTGCGACTCCATCGGCGCGGCGCTGGCCCAATGTGGCGGCACGCAGCAGGCGGCGATCGAACAAACGCTCATGAAGCGGACGCAGTCCGCCATCGCCGCGCGCGACGCCGTGTTCGCTGCGCTGCTGGCAAAATACGGGACCAGCGCGCCGCGTGCCGCGTTTGAAGGAAAGTGCGGCTTTTATGCCATGTATGAGAGCGGCGATCCCGCTGTCGTGACGCGCGATCTCGGCCGTCGCTACGAAGTTCTCAACATGACGCTGAAGAAGTTTCCGAGTTGCGGCTGCAATCATGCGCCGGCGGAAGCGGCTCTGCAGTTGATGCACGAGAACAAACTTGATGTTTCGCAGATCAAGGATATCGAAGTCACCATCTCGCCCTATATGGCGCGGCTCGTCGGTGCCAAATACGATCCGGGCAGCAATCCGCTCGTCGCGGCCCAGTTTAGCGTCCAGTACTCGGTCGCCAGCGTTCTGCTGCGCGGCCATCTCGGGCTTGCCGATCTGGAATCATCCGCAGCGCAGGAACCTGCCGCCGTCAAGCTTGCGCATTCGGTCAAGGTTCTGATCGATGAGAGTCGCGATGGCGCGGGTCTTGGCGGCATGGTTTCGTTCACTGCGCCGTCCGGAAGGCTGACACGGACGGTCGTCGATCTGCCGGGCAGTCCGCAAAATCCGATGTCGGACGATGATCTGACCGCCAAAGCGCTGGACTGTTTTGCGCGCGGCATCTCGCCGCTCACTCCGGCGCAGGCCCGTGTTTTGCTGGGACGGATTGAAACGCTGGACCATCTCGACGACATGTCGGCATTCTTGGCCGGGATTGCCGGTGTTCCGGCGCAGGAGCGTCGCTCCGCCTGATAACGGACCTGACAGCAAAATGGATGATGGATTCGACGGAAAGATTGCATGGATCACCGGCGCGGGCGGAGCCTTGGGGGCGGCCATCGCCTGCGCGCTCGCCGCGGAGGGCTGCGTCACGATCCTGACGGGCCGCACGCGGAATTCGCTCGAACAAACTGCGCGCACGATACGAGATGGCGGGGGTAAGCCAGCGGATATTCTTCAGGCCGATCTATCGGATCGCGATCAGGTCGACCGTGCTACGGCGCAGATTCTGGAGCGGCATGGCCGCATCGATATTCTGGTGAATTCCGTCGCGCTCTCGACGTTCGGCGATTTTCTCGAATTGACCGACGGCGATTGGGAGACGGTGCTGCAGGCCAAGTTCATGGGATACATGCGCACGCTCCGTGCCGTCCTGCCGGCGATGGTGAAGCAGCGTTACGGCCGTATCGTCAATATTTCGGGGCGCGGGGGGCGGCAGCCGACGCCGGCGCACCTTCCTGGCTGCAGCGCCAATGCCGCGGTGCATGTGCTGACCAAAGGGCTTTCCGACATCTACGCGAAGCACAATATCCGGATCAACGCCGTTGCGCCGGGACCGATCGAGAGCGAACGGTTCGCCAAGATTGCGGCGTCGACAGATGCAGTGACGGCCGGCAATACGGCGTCGACGCGCGCGCCGCACATCGTTCCCATCGGCCGCAAGGGGCTGCCGCAGGAGATCGCGGATGCGGTGACCTATCTGCTATCGGATCGCGCCAGCTATATCACTGGGACGATTCAGGCCGTTGACGGTGGCGGAAGGGTTTCGATCTGAGAGCAGCTCTCAGGTATCCGGCCGCACATGCCGGGTCGCTTCGGCGTCGATGCGATGCCACACTTCGGCAGCGATCGGTCGTTTGGTTTCCTCGACGATATGTCCGACCAATCCGATCGCGCGGGCGAAGACGGCGATGCCCTGGCACATCTGCGGCGTCAAACCGAGTTCGCAGCACAGCGCCGCGAGGGCACCGGTCGCATTCACGGGCAGGAGCTTGCCCGAAGCTTTTTCCGCGTGTGTCGCGATCAAAGTCATCAGTTCGACATAGCGGCCCTTGAAGCCATGCTGCTCGGCGATCTCGAACAGGCGGGGTGTGCGCGGATCAATCGGCTTATGGATCGGGTGGCCGATGCCGGGGATCGTCATCTTGCGTGCGCGGTGATCGGCGACGATCTCGCCGGCGATCCGGTCGAGATCGCCGGGCGTATCGCGCGTCGGCAGCGCCGCGAGGAGAATTTTCGCGGCGCCCTGCGTGCTGCCGACGAACACGCTGCCCAGGCCGCACAGGCCGGCAGCAACGGCGGCTTGCATCGCCTCCGGAGCGCCGAGGATGGTCAAGCGCGTCGCCAAGGCGCTTGGCGTGATCCCGTGTTCCACCAGCGTCACGGCGACCGCATTGAAGACGGCGGATTCCGCCTCGCTCGGCAGGCGGCCGGTCAATTCAAGAAACGCGACATCGCCCAGATTGAGCTTGCCGAGAATCTGGGACGGCAGATCCCGACCGCGCACGGTGATCCGGTCGGCCGTGCTCCACGCCATGTCGGAGCGGATGTCGGTTTTTTGCGGGCTCATGCTTGTTCCTCGGCTTGCGGAGGGGAGGATAGTCCAGTTATCCTGTTGTCCGTACGACTTGCCCGCATTTGCTGTCAAGCGACAGTGCAGGACTGCCGATGACTCCGTTGGCCGGTATCAAGGTTCTCGATTTCAGCACCCTGTTGCCCGGTCCTCTTGCGACGCTGATGCTGGCGGAAGCCGGCGCCCAGGTGATCAAGATCGAGCGCGAGACGACCGGCGACGAGATGCGCCATCGGCAGCCGATGTTGGGGGCAGCCAGCGCGAGTTTCGCCATGCTGAACGGCGGCAAGCGCAGCATTGCTATCGATCTGAAAGACCCCGGCGCCGTGGCGCGACTGACGCCGCTTCTGGCGACTGCCGATGTCTTGGTCGAGCAGTTCCGTCCCGGCGTGATGAACCGTCTCGGGCTGGGCTACGATGCGGTTCGCGCGATCAATCCCCGCATGATCTATTGCTCGCTGACCGGGTATGGCCAACAAGGCGATCGGTCGCAACGGGCCGGGCACGATCTCAATTATCTGGCCGAGAGTGGAGTCGCGT
>JBQCFU010000746.1:0-2877 GCA_051958775.1 Pseudolabrys sp. | reverse complement strand
CTCTTCGACGCCCAACGACCAGGTATGAAGGAGCGGTTTGAAGGCCGACGATTCGCTGAAGTATCCGGCGTCGAGCCAGAACCATATGTTCGAAACTGACAGCGCTGCGGCCAACCCAGACCAGACGGTGGCCTGGTAGTCATTGGTGCCGAGCAGATATCGCGATCCGATGATGGTCAGGATGATCGTGACCATCAGGGCCGGCATCAGCCGGATCGCCCTGGAAATGTAGAAGCTTGGGAACGTGAATGAATTCACCGCGATGGCGCCGGATATCAACCGGGTGATGACATATCCGCTGATCGCGAAGAATGCATCGACACCCAGGTAACCGGATGGAACGCGGTTCGGAAAAACGTGGAATAGCAAGACAAGCAGGACGCAAACGGCGCGCAGGCCTTCGATCTGGAGGACGCGATTGCTTTTGGGCATTTCGCTCCGAGCCTGTGCCGAAGACCGTGCTGGCTCAGCGCGTCTTCTGTCCGTACCGATGTCTTGAGTTCATACTCCGCAATAGCGAGTTGACGCTGTGGCTCCCGGCCTTCGGTTTCAAGCTGGCAAAGGGATAGGCGGGAGTGTCTGCGATACTCCGTATGGGCTACCTCGAATGGAGGCGACGCGGAACCCGCCACCCGGCGCGCAATATCGCAATATATTGTCGACTGGTGCGGCGGCACGAGCCTGATTGCGCCGACTCGTCTCGCAGTTCACGCGCTCGGTTTGTTGCGTGTCCTAGGCCGGGGTCATACTGAGATGCCGGCCGGTGTTTTGCATCTCGAATTCCTTGATGACGATCTGCGCGGCGCGCGTGAACACATGATCCTTGAGATGGACAAGTCCCATGCGCAGCGTCGGCAGCCGCTCCGGCAGTTCGACGATCGCATATTGATGATCGTCAAACGAATGCCGCCAGGGCGGCCGCGCATTGAGAATTGAATAGCCCATCCCGCTCGCGACCATGCTGCGGACCATCTGCGGTGATGTGGTGCGGTAGACGATATTCGGTGCGATGCCGGCGCTTTCAAAGATCGATTGGAAATAGTCGCGGGTGTAGGGGAGGTCGAGCAGGATCATCGGCTCATCGGCCAGCATGCGCAGGCTGATACGGGCGTGTTGTGTCAGCGGATGCTGGCGCGACAGCAGGGCGTAAGGCGGAAAATTGCGCACCCCGTAGAAGCTGATGTCGGATTCGAGATTGAGATTGTAAGTGATGGCAATCTCAAAGGAACCTTCGCGCAATCCCTCGACCACTTCTTTCACGTCGAGTTCGCGACACCCGATCGTGAGATTGGGATAGTTGGCACGGATCGATTTCATCAGGGACGGCATCACCAGTGGTGCCAGCGTGAGCAGGCAACCCACTTCCAATGTCCCGCTCAGTCCTTTGACGAATTCGTTGGTCATCTGGCCGAAGCGGTCGGCCTGCGCGAGCAGCCGCTTGGCTTCCGCGAACACCTGATGGCCGATGGCGGTGAGCGACAGGCCCTTGGCGTGATGGCGGGTGAACAGCTTGGTGTCGAGCGCAGCTTCAAGCTCGGCAATGGCCGCGGAGATCGAAGGCTGACTGATGTTGGCCTTCTGCGAAGCACGGGTCACGCTCTTCAATTCGGCGGAGAGCACGAAATAGCGCAACTGCTTCAGCGTGAAGTTCACAATGCCGCCTCCGCCGCTCGATGTCACAGTATAGGAAAAACCTATCGCTCTGAATAGAGAAAATGGATTTTGCTATCCATGCGGCCGCCTCTAGGGTCAGCCATCATCCTGTGAACAAAGGACTTTCAGAGCATGGTGGCGCCCGATCTCACCCGTCTCGGTATCGCTGCGCTGATCCCGGAATTACAGAGCCGGGCGCTGTCGGCATCCGCTGTTGCGGATGCCTGTCTCGCGCGGATCGAGCAGCGCGAGCCGTCGGTCGGGGCCTGGCAAGTCCTGGATCGCGATGCCGTGTGTCGTGCGGCCGAAGAACTCGATCGCGGACCGCTGCGCGGCGTGCTGCATGGCATCCCGGTCGGCATCAAGGACATCATCGATGTTGCCGGCTTGCCGACGGGATGCGGCTCCGCGGTCTATGCGGATCGCATCGCCGCGCGTGATGCGGCCTGCGTCGCGCGTCTGCGTGCCGGCGGCGCGCTGATCATGGGCAAGACCGTCACGACCGAGTTCAGTTATTTCCGTCCCGGCAAAACCGCCAATCCACACCATGTCGGTCACACACCGGGTGGATCGTCGAGCGGCTCTGCCGCTGCGGTGGCGGACATGATGGTGCCGGCCGCGCTCGGCGCGCAGACCGCCGGCTCGCTGACAAGGCCGGCGGCTTATTGCGGAGTGATTGGGTTCAAGGCCACGCGCGATTCGATTCCGCTCGAAGGTGTCGAGCCGCTCGCTCACTCGTTCGATAGTCTTGGTTGGCTGGTGCGCGATGTCGAAGACGCAGAGGTGTTACGCGCCGTACTGACCGGCGACACCTACCGACCGCTCGATGTACTGTCGCGCGCACCTCGCTTGGCAATTTGCGAAACCAACGAATGGTCACATGCAGATGCGCATGCGCGCGAGACATTGCATCAGGCAGCAGCGCTTCTGCAGGCGGCGGGTGCACAGGTCACGGTGCTGACATTGCCTGACGAGTTTTCCGGGCTGGTCGATTGTCACATCAGCATCATGTCGTATGAAGCAGCGCGCGCGCTGGGTAACATCATCGATACTCACAGCGATGCCGTCAGTCCGCAGCTTCACGCACTTGTTGAGACGGGGCGTCACGTGTCTGATGCCGACTACGCGTCGGCGCAGGAACGCACGCGTGTCGCGACCCGCAAGCTGGAATCCTTCTTCGACAATGTCGACGCGATCGTTGCTCCCAGCGCACCGGGCGACGCG
>JBQCFU010000745.1:0-6884 GCA_051958775.1 Pseudolabrys sp. | reverse complement strand
AATTCAGGCCGCCCAGACGAGCCCGGACCTCCTCATTGATCCGCCGATAGTAGACCGCGGTGCTCTCCCAGCTCATCCCGCCCAGAAGACCGAGCGTTCGCATTGGCTTCATATCCTTGATTGCAGCGTCTGGCGGCAACGTACCGAAGCCCTTGCGCAATTTTTAGCATAAAGTTTTGGAATCTCAGCGGATTTTGGGCTATAATTTATCCTACTAGAGAGATTTTAGGTTATTATTTATCAACTGTAAGTCTCTACCCGCAAACTGGATGCCCTGGAGAGACCGGTGGACGCCGCCGACCGCAAAATCCTTGATATCCTGCAGGCAGACGCTTCGGTGCCAGTCGCGGCCATTGCCGAAAAGATCGGTATGAGCACTGCCCCGTGTTGGCGCAGGATTCGCAACCTGGACGAGGACGGGGTCTTTACCCGCCGTGTTGCGCTCCTCAACCGCCGCAAGACGAATGTCCCGATGACCGTCTTTGCCACCGTGAAGGCCCCGCGCCACGCTGTCGAATGGCTCCAGGCATTCCGCAAGCTGATTGCTGACATCCCGGAAATCGTCGAAGCATGGCGGCTGACCGGCGAAGCCGACTATCAGCTCCGCATCGTCGTTCCCGACATTGAGACCTATGATGTCGTCTACCAGCGGAGGATCAGTCGGCTGGAATTCTCCGACATCAGTTCATCGATCGCGATGGAAGAGATGAAGTACACGACTGCGATCCCGACGAACTATATCGCCTTGAAATAAGACGGAGTGCCGGTCCTGGGATCGGCACTCCGTCACAACACACACCCGCTCCCTGGATCAACGGGCGCGAATGGCCTCGTTGTAATAAGAGAGGTCCAGATATTTGTCCGGAGACGGCGGCACCCCGCCCCAGTCGCCGTGCTGCTCGGCGCGCAATTTCAGCACATTCCGAAAGCCGTCCATATCCATGGCTGCTTTGCGGGCAAAGCCGGATTTCGCGTCCGTGGCTATCGCATAGGATGCTTCAGCCATCACCGGCGTGATGTTGAGCCCCTTGGCCAGCATCGCAATCGCCTCGGCCTTGTTCGCGGGATCGAGGACCCAGTCGAGCCCTTCGAGATAGGCGCGGATATAGCGCACGAGCACATCGCGATGCGCAGCACCCCATGGCCGCATCACGAAACCGGTCGTCGACAGATAAGGCCCGATCACATCGGTCGCGGTGGCGAGCTTCTTGAGACCGGCCTGCGAAGCCTGCAATGAAAACGGCAGATTGAGCATCGATGCCGCCACCGTCTTATCCGTGGTGATCGCCTGCAGCCGGAACCGGGTCGCTCCCACCGGCTTGATGGTGATCTGCGATTTATCGACGCCATTGAGCTTCAGCATCTGGTAGAGCTGGAACGCAAAAGCGGTGTCGACCGCATCCACGATCGCCGGTTTGCCTTTCAAGTCGGCATAGCTGTTGATCTCCGGCTGCACGTAGAGGTCGTTCCAGCCGTTGTCGCCGCCCAACACCACGACAATATCCGCTGCGGCGTGCTCTGCCATCGCCACCGCATTGTCGACTGAGGTGTGGACGATCTGATAGCGGCCCTCTTTGAGGCCGTCGCGAAGCTCGGCCGAATTCGGCGCGATCTTCTGATTCACGGACAATCCGTATTTGGCGAACGCCCCCTTCTGCTCGGCGGCGAATAGCGGCCAGTTCTGGACACCCTGAAACACCATGACGTTCAGCGTTTCCGATCGGGCCGTCGACAAGCTCATGACAACCCCCGCAAGCATGATCACTAAAAAGCGGATAGCGCCGACTGGCATGATGCCCTCCGTTCCCAATGCGCGACTTTACCGCAACAGGACCGGCATCGCTCAAGCCAATAATGGAAACGCAAGGCAGTTCTGCACGGATGTTCGCGTCTGAAGGGCAAGCTCCGCGCGAGCCACTCAGGCGCGATCGGGAGATGCCGTCGTCCGGTGATGGCTCGCAATAGGGTTAAGGCGAGCATCACGCAAATGGGCGCCCCTTCGGATGATCGGCGCATGGGCCGCTTTTACGCGCACGAGACGGTTCTGCGACACCGCGCCGACCAGGAACCACAACAAGGCACCCGTCTTGATCGTGAAGGGTGAATTGCTGATACAGAGCAAAACCGCGAAATAAGCCGCGCCGAGATCGCGGATCAGATAAAATGATCCGCTCTTGCCTCTGAGCAGCATCAACATGGTCCAGAACAATGCGTTTCCGACGAGGCCGAAGCCGCCCAGAGCATAAGCATATCCCGAATCTGACGTGACGAATTCCGGCGTGCTCAATCCAAGCCAATTGAGGACTGCGAATTTGTCGAGGATACTTCCGGACAGGATGATCCGCCCGATAAATCCATTGTCGATTCCATAACGAGCCGACAACAGGTCGGGTAGCACCAGCAAGCCAACGATTGCCATTGCCGGCAACATCGCAACGAGGATTTTTCTGATCGCCGCCGGCAACAAGGCCAAAATCAACGCAAGAGCACAGAAATTTGCTCCGAACCGGCTATCGGCCATCACGATGATGACACCGGCGCAGACGAAGAGACCCCAGAATATACGCCGCTCCATCAGCGAACGCGTCAGCGCCCAGATAAAAACCACAATACCGAAATTTCCCGCCGATATCGGCTCGAGGAAAATCGACGACACGCGATGGTTTCCAAGAACGGGGAACAGACCGCGCCCACCAGACGCACCTTCCGGTCGCAGCCCGCTCACAAACAAATCGGACGACTGCGAGGCCTGCGTCATGGCCATCGTTCCGCGCTCGATATAAAAACCGGCGACATTGAATATGCGTGTAAACAGTTCGGGAAAGAAATATTCGAAAGCGCCGACTGCGACGACGACCGCCACAACAACCCTGACGATCCGATCCGCTCGACGGAGATCGGGCGCGGCAGCACCTAGCAGGAAGAAAGCGATCGGGATCAAAAGATCGCGCACCGGCTTGATATCAACGCCGCCGCTGAGCAAAGTACGAGCAACCGCCAGCGCCATCAGAAACAGTATCGCACCACCGATGACCAAAAACCGCGGATAGGTGATGGTCGGAAAAACATAGATCATCACGGCAAAGATGATGACGACTTCGCACCCGATCACTGCGCTGTTGCCGACACCACCGGCGATGGTGTTGACGAAGCAGAGACCGGCATTGAAGAGCGTAGCGACACAAATTGCGATAGTTTCCGGTTGCAGCCAGAACGAGCGCCGGTGCGCGACTGCATGGCGGCCGCCTGCAAAGCCGACGGCGCTCATCGCGCCGCTCCCTTTTCCGGCCCTTGTCGTATGCGCCTCAGGTGGTTCAGCAAGACCGACATCTGGGGACGGTCGGCACCATTTACCGGTTGAACGCTAGTGAAATAGCTCGGCGGCCAAGCGCCTGCGGCCCAGTAACTCCAGCCAACCCACACATCCCTGTTCTCATCGATGAACGCGAGCATCGCGTTCAGCGCATTGAGGCAGACGGTATCCGTTCCAACTCCGAATTCACCGAGATACGCACGCTTCTTGTTCTGGCGCGCCCATTGCGTGAACAATTGCAACGTATCGACGCCGACCGTTTCGCTGCGGCAGGCAGCATGGGTCCCGGAATAGTTCGAATCCAGATATTGGTGCACCTCGTAAACGTAATTATTCGCCGGATCGATTACGCCGAGCATCACGTCGCTATTCGGCGCGCCGTAGCGGCTGCTGAGCCAGCTATGCGCGCCGGTCCAACCGTTTCCGGGAACAAAAATCGTGTTCCTGGCCCCCACATTGCGGATCGCCGCAATCGCGGCATTGGCGGCGGAAAGCCACGTTTCAGTCAGCAGCCCTTTCGGCTCATTCATCAAGCCGAAACCCACAAGTGCGTTGCCCTTGAAATGAGCAGATAAGCGTCCCCACACATCGGCCAGCACGGTGACCGGAACATCAGGACTACCGATCACTTTTTGCCGGTAATAGGCATAGTTGTGCAAGTCGAGAACGACATAGAGCCGCTTGCTGGTTGCATAACGAACGACATCATCGAGTCGCTTCAACTCATCCGCATCCAAAGCGCCATTCAACTCCGGCTGCATTCGTTCCCACAAAAATGGAACACGGATACTGGTCATCCCTTTTGATGCGACATAATCAATCGTCGCCTTCGCCGGATAGAAATAATCTCGATTGGGAACTCCCGGAACTTTGCGCCCATTGAATTCCGCGCCGGCGATGTTGACACCAGTCAGATAAGGCAAACTGCCCTGTGCAAATAGCAGGGACGACATCGCCATCAGAACAACCGCGCTGATGGTTGTCGTCACAACACTCGCAAGAAGAGATCGATCAATCCCGACAACCTCGCGATGCATTTCGCGATGACGGTTTCGGATTAAGACGCGATGCCGTTGTCGGAGAAAATCTGACAGAGAACCTCTCCTTCAATCATCTGCATATGGCGTACACACAGCACGCAAAGAGTCGAGCACATTGACGCCAAGATTTGTCGTCACAGTTCATCATCGATCATGCAGCATTGAGAATTATGCGACGTTTTCATGGCGCAGACTGCATACGACGAGAGTTCCACCGCTGTCGCAAAATAGAACGCGACAAGCATCATCACTACTCACACACATATCGAGCATCATGACCATGCGTATTGTCCACGTCGTGCGTCAGTTCCATCCTGCTGTTGGCGGCCTTGAAGGTGTCGTCGATTCGCTTTCTGCCGAACAAACAGCCAATGGCCATCAAGTACGCGTCGTTACGTTGGATCGATTATTCAACGCCCCCGATGCACCACGCCTACGCCGACGTGAACAACGCAACGGAGTCGACATCGTCAGAGTTCCGTTTTTTGGGTCGAAGCGCTACCCGATAGCGTTTTCATCTCTTCGTCATATCCGCGATGCGGACATCGTCCACGTGCACGGCGTGGATTTTTTTTGCGATTATCTGGCGTGGACTGCTCCGCTGCATCGACGCAAGCTGGTGCTCTCGACTCATGGGGGATTTTTTCATACCGGGTTTGCCGCGCGTCTGAAGAAATGTTATTTCAATACAGTGACGCGGCTCTCCCTCCGTGGATATTCCGGAATCGCGGCCGTCAGCGTGTCGGACAAACGGCTATTCAAAGCGATTCGCTCGCGCGGCTTATGCGTGATCGAGAATGGCGTCGATATCGACAAATATGCCGACGCGTCATCGCCCGTGCCAACGAAGACGATGATCACCATTGGTCGGTTCTCCAGCAACAAGCGCATCGACCATGCCATTCGCTTCCTCGCCGCCGTCAACCGCATCGACCCAGGATGGTCGCTGACCATTGCAGGCCGTCCCTGGGATGTCTCGCCGGAAAGCCTGCAGCGCCTTACTGACGATCTCGGCGTCGCCGACAAGATCCAGATTATCGCCAATCCGTCGGACCGGACCGTGCGCGAGGCTATCGGGCAGGCCTCTGTTTTCCTGAGCGCATCCGACTATGAAGGCTTCGGCCTGGTGGCCATCGAAGGCCTGTCGGCGGGCCTCTGGCCCGTGCTGAGTGCGATTCCGCCTTATGTACATCTCGTCGAGCGCACCGGGCTCGGAACCGTGACGAACTTTACGGATTCCGACGCTGCCGCCCGACAATTTCTGACGGATTGGAGGAGCGTATCGAGCACCCATGCTCACTATCGCAACAAGGCGATGGAAGCGGCAGCAACCTTCAATTGGCCGGCGGCCAATGCGCGCTACGAGCAGTTCTATCGAACCGTGCGCGGGCAGCACGTCCGGACCATTCTCGATGTTCCCATTCTCGTTAAAACCACCAAACAAGCCGTCGACCTTCTCGATCAGCAATATGAGCGCGAGACACCTGCCGTTGTCGCATTCGCGAATGCGCACACCCTGAACTCGACTGTCACCGACCGCGGGATACAGTCGGCACTTGACCGCGCCATCGTCTTCAACGACGGGATCGGCGTCGACCTCGCCAGCCGCCTGTTATTCGGCACCAAGTTTCCGGAAAATCTGAACGGAACTGACTTCATCCCGCATTATCTGCGATCCAGTCGGTACCGGCATCGCGTTTTCCTCCTCGGAGGAAGACCCGGCGTCGCGGTCAAGGCGGCACGCCGGCTGGAGCGAATGGCCCCACAACACGACTTCGTCGGCGCCTGTCACGGCTACTATCAGCAGGACGATCTCCCGCGCATCCTCGCGCATATCAAGCAAAGCGGCGCAGACATCCTGCTCGTCGCGATGGGCAATCCGCATCAGGAAGCCTGGCTCAACGAGCATCTTGAGAAAACCGGCTGCCACCTCGGCTTCGGTGTCGGAGGCCTCTTCGACTTTATGGCCGGGGTCGTGCCACGCGCACCGAACTGGGTCCAGGAGGCGCGTCTCGAATGGGCATACCGCCTCCTGCAGGAGCCTACCCGGCTGTGGCGGCGCTATCTCATCCAGATGCCGTTGTTTCTGCTGCGCGTGTCGCAGCAATGGGTGACGGGCGCCCGCGCGCCCAATGTGATCCGGCGGTGATCAACGGTTCGCAGCCCTCCGTGACCACGCTCGGTTCGCCGCCGGGACGTGTCGCTGTCGCACGGGCCACCATGCGGCGGTGGAAGGCGCGCCTCCTGTTCGCATTCGCGGACCAGGGATTTTACAGCGCCACCAATTTTGCCCTCACCATTCTCTATGCGGTCTGGCTGCCGATCGACGATTTCGGCCGCTATGTGGTCATCTGGACCGCAGCTCTGTTTATCGAAGCGATCCAGAGCTCGCTGATCATTGATGCCTTGCCCGCGATCGTCAGCCGTTATAGCCGGCGCAACCGCCAGCGCCTCGACCGCGCGGCGATCTGGGTCGTCGCCGCCTTCAGTCTCGGCAGCAGCGTGCTGCTCGCGACTGCGGCCCTGATCCT
>JBQCFU010000744.1:0-6620 GCA_051958775.1 Pseudolabrys sp. | reverse complement strand
CCCGCGGATCCGGTCAGGCGGACGCGAATCGGCAGCTCGATCTGGAGCGCGAACGCGAGGTCGAGTCCGACGTCGGTGCCGACCATCGGGGTCACCGACCCGTGCCGATACGTTGGCGCGTTCTCGGCCGCGGCCGTGCCGGCGAGCACGACGAGCGCCGCCGCGATGCAGGTGTGACGCATGCTCTCGACTACTGCGCGAAGCGTTCCGGACTCCCGTCGTCGCAACGAACGGTTGTCCGTTGCGCGAGCTCGTGCGCCCATGGCGCGCTGCGCGGACTACGGGTCGCGACGAACGCCGGAACCTCGACGGTCTCAGGTCGCGTCGTGAAAGATCACGCCGAGCGTGTGGCGGTGCCCGCTGCGGAGCCGACTCACGCCGTGGCGCATCTGCACGCGGTAGTAGCCGCGCGTGCCCTCGACCGGCCGGTGATGCACGGCGAACAGCACCGCATCGCCCTGACGTAGCGGGACGACCTCGGGCCGCGACTGCATGCGCGGCCGCTGCTCGGTGAGGACGAATTCGCCGCCGGTGAAATCCTCGTCTGGTTGCGACAGCAGGATCGTCGCCTGCAGCGGGAACGCCAGTTCGCCGTAAAGATCCTGATGCAGGCAATTGTAGTCGCCGGCATCGTAGCGCAGCAGCAGCGGCGTCGGCCGCGTCTGGCCGGCGTCGTGGCAGAGCGTCAGAAAATCCTTGTGCCGGTCCGGATAGCGCGTGGCGATGCCCATGCGTTCGTTCCAGCCATTAGCGATCGGCGCGAGCCGCGGATAGAACGCGGTGCGCAGCGTCGCGATCAGATCAGGCAGCGGATAGGAAAAATATTTGTACTCACCGCGGCCGAAGCCGTGCCGCGCCATGATCACCCGGCTACGAAAGCGGCTGTCCTCGTCATAGAGCGCGGCGAGTGCGCGAGATTCCGCCGGCGTCAGCAGCGCGTCGAGCACGGCGCAGCCGCGCGCATCGAGGTCGGCGGCGATGTTGTTCCAGTCGTAACGCGCAACGGCGTCGCTCGGAGGCATTTTCGGGCGTGCGTTCATGATCGCTTTCCACTGTCACACCGACACTGACGACGGCAGGCACGGCCCGCCACCCGTTTCCTGCGGCAACGATTACAGCGGCAGCGTGATGGTGCAGACGAGCCCGGTCGGCTCAAACCGGCGCGTCACCCGGCAATCGTCGACCCCGCGGTCGAGCAGCATCGAGCCGAAGCCCTTGCGCTCCGGCACCGCCACCGGCGGACCGCCGCGCTCGGTCCAGACAAAGGTGAGCAGTTGCGCGTGTTTGTCGTCGGTTTTTTGATCTATCGACCAGGTGAGGTCGACGTCGCCGCGTTCGCCGGACAACGCGCCATGCTTGATGACGTTGGTGGCGAGTTCATGCACCAGCAACGCGAATGCCGTGACACTGCGCGCCGGCAACGCCGTGCGCGGACCCGATGTGTGCAGCCGTGCCTCGTCGACGCCCTGCGTCAGCAATTCCTGACGCACCAGGGTTTCGAGATCGGCACCGTCCCATTCGCTGGCAAGCAGCGCCCGGTTCGCCGCGGCGATGGCGCCGATGCGCAGATTGACGGCCTGCGCGAACTGCTTCGGTTCGCTCACCATCCGCGCGGTCTGATTGATGATCGACTGCACCACGGCCAGCGTATTGTTGATGCGGTGCGCCATCTCGCGCGTCGACATGGTCGGCGTCGCATTGGCCTTCACCGCAACCGCGGCGCTATCGGGCGCGTTCTCGTTCATAACCCCGTCGGTGGTTCACCGCATCTCAGCCGCCGAGCGCGGCCTTCACCAGGCCGCTGGCCTTGCCGAAATCCATCTGCCCGGAATATTTCGCCTTGAGCGCGCCGATCACCTTGCCCATGTCTTTCATGCCGGCGGCGCCGATCTCCTTGATGGCGCCGTCGATCGCCGCCTTCACTTCGTCGTCCGACATCTGCTTCGGCAAATAGGACGCGATGATGGCAATCTCTTCGCCTTCCTGCTGTGCGAGTTCCGGGCGGCCGCCCTTCTCGTACATGTCCTTTGATTCCTGCCGCTGCTTGATCATCTTCTGCAGCACCGTGAGCACGTCGGCATCGGTGAGCGGCGGCTTGCCGGCGCCGCGCGCCTCGATGTCGGCGTTCTTCAGCGTCGAATTGACGAGCCGCAGGGTCGAGACCACGCGCTCGTTCTTGGCCTTCATCGCCTCTTTCAGGGCGTCATTGATCTTGTCGCGCAGCACGGCTCACCTCTGTTCTTAATTTCTCAATCTCGTCACGGGATCGCGTCGCGCGGACCATAGAAGATGACCGCCGCGCCGATCAGGCAGATCATGGCGCCGACAGCGTCCCAACGGTCTGGCCTTACGCCCTCGACGAGCCAAAGCCAAGCGAGCGAGATGGCAATATAGATGCCGCCATAGACCGCATAGGTCCGCCCGGCCGCCGGCGTGTCGGCGAGCGTCAGCAGGAAGGCAAACAGCAGCAGCGACGCCACCCCTGGCACGAGCCAGACGGCGGATTTGCCCATCCGCAGCCACGCCCAGAACGCAAAACAGCCGGCGATTTCGGCAATCGCCGCCCCGACAAAAACCGCCGCCGATCCCGCTCCCGATGCCATTGGCCCGTGTCTCTTTTCTGATGGGGGACAATCCGCAATCGCGCGCGCGGCCCTGCCAAAGTCCCCTTGCCTCTGCGCCCATTATACGCGAGTAAGAGCCTATGTCCTTGAATCCGCCGGATCATCTGCCGCACGCGCCGGCCGCCGCAGGCTGGGCCGAACCGAAAACCACCGCCGTCCTCGTTCTTGCCGACGGAACCGTGCTGGAGGGCCAGGGCTTTGGCGCCACCGGAAGCGCGCCCGGCGAGGTCTGCTTCAACACCGCGATCACGGGCTACGAGGAAATCCTCACCGACCCGTCCTATGCCGGGCAGATCGTCACCTTCACCTTCCCGCATATCGGCAATGTCGGCACCAACGACGAAGACATCGAGGCGCTGAACCTCGCCGCAACGCCGGGTGCGCGCGGCGCCGTGGTGCAGGCGTCCGTCACCGAACCGTCGAACTATCGCGCCGCGCTCAATCTCGACGCCTGGCTCAAGCGCCGCAACATCATCGGCCTGTCCGGCATCGACACCCGCGCGCTGACGGCACTCATTCGCACCAAGGGCATGCCCAATGCGGTGATCGCCCACGATCCGAACGGCACGTTCGATCTCGCGGCGCTGAAAAAAGAAGCAAGCGCGTGGCCGGGCCTCGTCGGCATGGATCTGGTGCCGATGGTGACGAGCGCGCAGCGCTTCACCTGGGACGAAACCCCATGGGAATGGGGCAAGGGCTATGGCCGGCAGGACAATCCGGAATTCCATGTGGTCGCCATCGACTACGGCGTGAAGAGCAACATCCTGCGGCTGCTCGCCGGCGCCGGCTGCAAGGTCACCGTGGTACCGGCCAAGACCGAGGCCGCTGACATTCTGGCGATGAAGCCGGACGGCGTGTTCCTCTCCAACGGTCCGGGCGATCCGGCGGCGACCGGCGAATACGCGGTGCCGACGATCCGCACGCTGATCGCGTCCGGCACGCCGACTTTCGGCATTTGCCTCGGCCACCAGATGCTCGGCATCGCGGTCGGCGGCAAGACCATGAAGATGCATCAGGGGCATCACGGCGCGAACCATCCGGTGAAGGACCTCGACACCGGCAAGGTCGAGATCACCTCGATGAACCACGGCTTCGCGGTCGACAAGGACACGCTGCCGAACGACGTGAAGCAGACGCATGTCTCGCTGTTCGACGGCTCGAACTGCGGCATCGCGCTGACCGACAAGCCGGTGTTCTCGGTGCAGTATCACCCGGAAGCATCGCCCGGCCCGCGCGACAGCCACTATCTGTTCCAGCGCTTCGCCGACATGATGCGGAAGAAGAAGACGGCCTAACGGCGCGTGCCCGCGAGGCAGGCGCGAGCGGACGGGATTGAGTGATCATGCCGCGCCCGGAACAACCCGCCGACATCGTGCAAGCTCTGTTCGTCGATGACGGAGCAATCCCGAACAATCCGCGCTGGCCGTTTGTCGTCTATCGCCGCGCCTTCGATCTCGCCCGCGACAAGGACCCGGAAGACCGGATCGAACGCACCTTCAAGGCGAATGGCTGGGGCGATAGCTGGCGCTACGGCATCTATTTCTACACCCACTATCACTCCGCGATTCACGAAGTGCTCGGCGTGGCGCGCGGTACGGCACGGGTGCAGTTCGGCGGCGACCAGGGCCGCGCTTTTGATCTCGCGCCCGGCGACGTGGCCATCCTGCCGGCAGGCACCGGCCATCGGTGTCTCGAATCCTCAGCGGATTTTTGCGTCGTCGGCGCTTATCCGCCGCAAGGCCGTTACACTCTTTTTCGCGGCAGCGCGGCCGAATATGCCGCCGCGCTCGAAACCATCCCGCAGGTGCCGCGTCCGGACACCGATCCGGTGTTCGGAGCCGACGGACCGCTTATGACTCTCTGGCGCGCGGAGCCCGCATGACCTCCGACTGGGTGAAGTTCTACGATTTCCGTCACTCGATCATCTATGTGAACGAGCGGCACCGCGATGTGCATTACGCGCGGATCGCGCGGGATCTCACACCGTATATTCCGTCAGCCTCCGCGCGCGTGCTCGACTACGGTTCGGGCGAAGCCTTGCATGCCGACGACCTCGCGGCGCGCTGCGGTTCGCTGGTGCTGGCGGAAGCCGCGCCGAATGTGCGCGCGATCCTCAAGCAGCGCTTCGCGGGCAACGACAAGATCGCCGTGCTGACACCGGAGGAAGTGGCGGCGCTGCCAGCGGAGAGCTTCGATCTGATCGTCATGCATTCGGTGGCGCAGTATCTCACCGGCGCGGAACTCGACGGACAGCTCGCGACATTCCACCGCCTGCTCAAGCCGAACGGCCTGTTCGTGCTCGGCGACATCGTCCAACCGCGACTGGCGTCGGTTCACGCCGCCCTCGCGCTGCTCCGGTTCGCCGCCCAGAACGGGTTCCTGCTCGCCGCGATCCGCGGTCTGATCCGCATCAGTGTGTCGGTCTATCTCAAACTGAGCCAGACAGCCGGCCTGTCACATTACACGGAAAGCGAGGCGCTTCAACGGCTTAAGGCGGCCGGATTCGCCCCCGCGCGGGCGTCGCGCAATATCGGCCACAATCAGCAGCGCATGACTTTCACCGCCCGGCGAGAAAATTAAACAGCCGGCGCATTCAGATTAATTCTTTACCGTCTCTCCTGCGACAACTTGTCAGTAACACTCACCGGGTTACCTTGCAGTCGGCCCGGTGGCGGAGTGTTTACGCGAAGGCCGTGCAAGGTTCTTTACCCTGGTTCAATTCCAGGCCGGGCCTCCAGTTCAGACGGCGGGGCGGTTGCGACAGCAGCCGCCCCGTTCGCATCTGTGGCGAAGTGTTCGCGCGCGACATTGAGTTCGGCGCCGACCAGAACGACGATCGACGTCATCCACATCCACATCATCAGGCCGATCGCTGCGCCGAGCGAGCCGTAGGTCGCGGCATAGTTGGCGACATTGGCGAGATACCAGGACAGCGCGAGCGAGCCGGCGATCCAGGTCACCGCGGCAAACACATTGCCGGGACTGATCCAGTGCCAGCGCGGATGCTCGAGGTCCGGCCCGAAGCGATAGAGCACGCTGAGGCCGAGGAGCAGCATGACGAACAGCGCCGGCCAGCGCAGCAATGCCGCGAAGCTCTCGCTCATGCTCCAGCCGAAATAAGCAAGCATCAGCGGAAACACGACCACGGCGCCAAGCGCCACCAGCAGTACGGCGATGGCGCCGAGCGTCATCGTCAGCGACACGAGATTGAGCCACACGAAGGAGCGTTTTTCCTTCACCCGGTAGATGATGTTGAGCGCATCGATCGCCGCCTTCAGGCCGGCATTGGCGCTCCACAGCGCCACCAGCAGGCTGAACACGAAGGCGACGCTCAGGCCGCCGGCGCTCGCGGTGATGACCCGCACCACCTGATCGCGCACGATCTCGAACGCCTCCTGCGGCATCGTGCCCTCGATCAGCGACAGATGGCTGGAGATGGTCTGGATGTCGGCGAACAGCGCATAGCTCGACACGAAGGCCGTGATCGCCGGGAAGAGTGCGAGCAATCCGTAGAAGACGATGCCGGCGCCGAGCGCCAGCACGCGGTCGTCGTTGATGCGCTGATAGAGATAGAGAAGATAAGCCTTGAGACCCGGCCGAACTGCGGCCTTCTCATCAAGCCTGGCCGCTTCCCGGCGGGGCAGCCGACGCGTCGGTGAAGCCGGTTGCCGGTCGGCCAGCCACGCGGTGGCGGCCAGCGCGACGCCGGCCATCAGAAACGGCAGGGCGGAGCGGACCAGTCGCGGCATGGTTGTAATCCCGGGGACTCACAGAGCATCGGAATAACGACCACCGCGGCAGAGGGTTGCGCCCAACGCCTCCCGCGAATCGACTGTGCCTAGTTACCTGTCGTCCCTTCCCCACCCTTCGAATCTGGTCTAAGACCCCCTCGCGCGCGGGGGTCCTGCCCCAGCGCCCGGGCCGGGGACGCGCGAAAGCGCGCCCTTTTTTTATGTCTGCCTGCTGCTCCTTCTCCCCTGGGGGGAGAGGGTCGGG
>JBQCFU010000743.1:0-4128 GCA_051958775.1 Pseudolabrys sp. | reverse complement strand
CAGAACCTGCAACTTGCCGACATATTCCGGCAGCTTCTGGATGAACGAGGTGAGCTGGCTTGCGAACACCGGCACCACCGCCAGCACGATCACGGTAAAAACCAGAACAACCAGCGTCACCGCGATCAGCGCGGCGACCATCCGGTTGATGCGCATGCGTTCGAGCCAGTCGACCATCGGCCGCAGCAGATAAGCGATGCCGAAGCCGGCGACGAACGGCAGCAGGATCGGACTCAGCAGCCATAGCAGCGCGACGAGCACCAGCAGCGCCACGCTCCAGAACAGCATCTGCCCTTGCAGGGTCATCGCGCCGCCTCGCCGGTTGTCGTCAAACCGCACCCGTTGCCGTTATCGTCAAAAATCATCGAGCGCCAAGTCAGCGCCCCGCGGGCGTCGTCGAATTCATGTGGCGCACCCACTCGGCGAGATAGGCCGCAATCGACAGCAGCGTCAGCGCCGCGACCGCGAGCATCAGCGCCACCCGCAGCGGCTCTGCCGTGAAGCCAAAGCCGAGCGAAGCCAGCACGAGGCAGGCGAACAGGATCTGCGCCGCGGTGTTGAACTTCGACACCCACAGCGGCTTGACCCGGATCGGGCTGCCCATCAGCCACGACAGGATCACCGCGCCGATGATCATGATATCGCGCGACACCACCAGGATGACCAGCCAGCGCGGGATCGCGCCGCTGATGCCGAGCGTCACATAGATCGAGACGATCAGCGCTTTGTCGGCCAGGGGATCGAGATAGGCACCAAGCTCGCTGGTCTGGCGCAGGCGCTTGGCGAGGAACCCGTCCACCGCGTCGCTGACCCCGGCCGCCACGAACAGCGCAAAAGCGATCAGCATGGCGCCGGAGGCAATGGCCCAGACCACGACCGGGACCAGCAGGATGCGCCCCAGCGTAATAACGTTCGGAATGGTCAACGCACGGCCCCGGCTCGCTCTTCTGATCTGAGTATATCGGCGTTCCGGCCATTGCGTGCAATGCGATTTCGCCGTACGACCCCGACAAACGAGGGCAACCATGGCGGAACAGGGGCGCGGCCTCACCTATGCGCAGGCTGGTGTCGATATCGACGCCGGAAACCGCATGGTCGACCTGATCAAGCCGCTGGTGCGTGCGACCGCGCGCCGCGGCGCCGACGCCGAAATCGGCGGATTCGGCGGTCTGTTCGACCTCAAGCGTGCGGGCTTCACCGACCCGGTGCTGGTCGCCGCCACCGACGGCGTCGGCACCAAGGTCAAGATCGCCATCGAGACCGGCCGGCACGAGACCATCGGCATCGACCTCGTCGCCATGTCGGTGAACGACCTGGTCGTCCAGGGCGCCGAGCCGCTGTTCTTCCTCGACTACTTCGCCTGCGGCAAGCTCGATCCGCAGATGGGTGCGGCGGTGGTCGCCGGCGTCAGCGCCGGCTGCCGTGATGCGGGGTGCGCGCTGATCGGCGGCGAGACCGCCGAGATGCCCGGCGTCTATCAGGGCGGCGATTACGACCTCGCCGGCTTCGCAGTCGGCGCAGCGGAGCGCGGCACGTTGCTGCCGCGCGCGGACATTACCGCGGGCGACGTCATCATCGGCATCGCCTCCTCCGGAGTGCATTCCAACGGCTATTCGCTGGTCCGCAAGGTGGTCGATCTCAGCGCGCTCGGCTGGGATACGCCCGCGCCGTTCGATCCATCGCGCTCGCTTGGTGAAGCGGTGCTCACGCCGACCCGCATCTATGTGAAGTCGTGCCTTGCGGCGATCCGCGAGACCGGTGCGGTAAAGGGTCTCGCCCACATCACCGGCGGCGGTTTTCCAGACAACATTCCGCGCGTGCTACCGGACGACCTCGGCGCCGCAATCGATCTGACGCGCGTGCCGTTGCTGCCGGTGTTCAAGTGGCTCGCCAAGGCCGGCAACATCGCCGAGACCGAACTGCTGCGCACTTTCAACTGCGGCGTCGGCATGATCGCGCTCGTCGCCGCCGATCAGGTCGACAAGGTCATAGCGGTGCTCAAGCGCGAAGGTGAGAACGCCTTCCCGATCGGCACCGTCACGACGGCCAGGGGCGAGAACCGCGTCACCTATTCCGGCCATCTGGATTTCGCGTGAGCGGAACACCGCGCAAACGCGTCGCGGTGCTGATCTCCGGCCGCGGCTCGAACATGGCGGCGCTGATCGAAGCGGCCAAGGCCCCCGATTACCCGGCCGAGATCGCGCTGGTGATGTCCAACGTTCCGGACGCGGGTGGGCTCGCCACCGCGCAAGCGAACGGCATCGCCACCTGCGCCGTCGATCACCGCGCCTTCGGCAAAAACGGTCGCCTGGATCGTGAAGGGTTCGAGCACGCGATGCAGGACGTGCTCACCGCTTACAATATCGACATCGTCTGCCTCGCCGGCTTCATGCGACTGCTGACTCCGTGGTTCGTCGGCCAGTGGCAGGGTCGCATGCTCAATATCCATCCGGCGCTGCTGCCCGCGTTCAAGGGCCTCGACACGCATGCGCGCGCGCTCGCAGCGGGTGCAACGCAGCACGGCGCGACCGTACACTTCGTCGTGCCCGAAATGGATGCCGGGCCGATCATCCTGCAAGGCGCGATCGACGTGCTGCCGACGGACACCGAAGCCGATCTCGCCGCGCGAGTGCTGACGGTGTAGCACCGGATTTATCCGGAGGCGCTCCGCATGGTGGTCGAAGGCCGCTGCTAGCCATAGGAAAGCCCCCGCAAGTTGTGAATTGCGGCGTTCCGCCCCGGTCACAAGATCGTGCGCCGGACCCGCCCACCGCGTCCCGATGCTATGAATCGCACCCGAGCCACCGGCCGGGTGGCGAACCATAAACGGGGATTGGCGATGAACGGCGGCGGAACGAGGCTGATGTTTCCGGGTCTGTCCGGATTTTACGCAAGCATAGAGCCGATTGCCTACACGATCGTGCGCGTCGCGTTCGGCTGGATCATGATCATGCACGGCCTGCCGAAATGGAGCCGTGGTGTGGAAACCATCGGCAAAGCCTTCGTCGCCAATTACGGCCTGCCAAGCAGCTTTGCCTATGCCGCGATCTTCCTCGAAATCGTCGGCGGTGCGGCGCTCGTCGTCGGACTGTTCACCCGCTTCTTTGCGGCCGCGCTAGCCATCGAAATGCTGATCGCGATGTTTGCCGCACACTGGATCAAGGGCTTCTCGGCCGGCCAGGGCGGCTACGAATACGTACTGTTCCTCGGCCTCGTCAGCTTCATGATCGCGATCCGCGGCGGCGGCCCCTACTCGGTCGATCGCGCGATCGGCAAGGAACTCTAGGGAAGAGCGCCGGGCTGAGTCTTTTTTTGAACTACGCCCGGCGCACCCACACCCGCGTATCGTGAACGGCGGCGCCGCCATAAGGCGCAATGGCATCCGCGCCGGTGAGCGTGTTGATGCCTTTGCCGTCGTCATAGGCCGTGTTCGGCCAGATCGATTCCGCAATCGCCACGCCGCGCCGCACGCCGTCAAAGATCGTGGCATGCAGGCGCACCTCGCCACGCGCATTGCCGAGCACGACACGGTCGCCCTCCGCAATACTGAGCATCGCGGCATCGTCGGGATGCAGCATCACCGTCGGCCGCCCCTGCAATTCGCGTGAGGTCGGCGTTTCGTTGAACGATGAGTTGAGGAACGCGCGCGCTGGCGACGTCGCGAGACGGAACGGATAATCTGCCGTCGCCTCCTCGATCACCGTCCAGTGGTCGGGCAGCGTCGGCATGCGGTCATAGGGTCCGGCATTCCACGGGCTGCGGAACGGCACGCGCGGCCAGTCGGGCTTGAAGCGGAATTTTCCGTCCGGATAAGCAAAACCATCGAGGTAGTGCGCCGTCCGGAAATCCGGCTGGGCGTCGATCCATTTCCGGCTTTCGAGATTGTCGAGCGTGCCCCAGCCGGAATGCTGCAGGGTCCAATCGATGATCTCCCGCGAGGTCATGTCGAAGCCGGGATGCGTCGCGCCGACGCGCTTGGCCAGCGCGCAGATCAATTCATGATTGGAGCGGCATTCGCCCGGTGGTTCGACCAGCTTCGGGCCGAGCAGAATGTATTGGTGGCCGCCGCCCTGATAGAGATCGTCGTGCTCGGTGAACATGGTCGCCGGCAGCACGATGTCCGCCATC
>JBQCFU010000742.1:0-11511 GCA_051958775.1 Pseudolabrys sp. | reverse complement strand
AGCCTGAGAGGCCTAGGGGTCCGTGAGCAACGGCTGGCATGCCGAAACGATCGTATCGACCTCGGTTCCGACCAGACGCGCCGTCCCCGCTTCTATGGCCTCTGGGCGCTCTGTCGTGTTGCGGAGAACGAGAACGGGCTTGCCAAGCGCGGGCGCTTCTTCTTGGACTCCGCCGGAATCGGACAGGATGAGATGCGCGTTGTTCATTGCCAGCACGAACGACTCATAGCCGAGCGGTTCGACCAGCGACACGCGCGGGTGCGCTCCCAGCAAGGGACGCACGAATTCGCGCACGCGCGGGCTCAAATGCAGCGGGCACACCACATGCAGATTGGGGAAGCGCTCGAGCAGGACCTGGAGCGCCTCGCAGATGCGGCGCATCGGCTCACCGTGGTTCTCGCGGCGATGTGTCGTGAGGAGGATTGTCGGCCAGGAATTGCGCGCCACGGCGGCTGATGGTCCAGCTTTCGCGAGTGTCAGGAACAGCGCGTCGATCGCGGTATTTCCGGTCACCCAGATACTGTCGGCAGGCACATTTTCCTGGAGGAGATTATCTCGCGCTGCCTCGGTCGGAGCGAAATGATAATCGGCAATGACGCTCGTCAGGCGGCGATAGACCTCCTCGGGGAAGGGTTCGCGCTTGTCGTAGGTCCGCAAGCCGGCTTCCACATGAGCCGTGGGCACACCTTCGTAGAAGGCAGCCAGTGCGCCGACAAAGCTTGTCGTGGTATCGCCCTGGACGATAACGACATCGGGTCGGGCTTCCGTGATCAGGCGCTGCAGGCCGCGCAAGGCAGCGATGGTGACGTGCGTGAGATCCTGATTCCTGCGCATGATGTTGAGGTCGGCGGCAATCGGAAGGTCGAAATAGTCGACGACCTGATCGAGCATTTCCCGGTGCTGGCTGGTACGGATCGCGACGACGTCGAACCGGTCAGGTTCAGCTTTGGCGCGGAGGATGAGCGGCGCGAGCTTGATCGCTTCGGGCCGCGTCCCCATCACCACCAACAGCTTTTTGCGGGCTGCCATTCTGGACCCTCGCTCAGGCCCGCGGAATTGGGCGCCAGGAATGAACGGCGTGCGTGATCACGTTCCTGGACATCAGGCCGACGAACAGAGAATTGGTGACCAGATAGCGCCGGAACAGCCGGCGCGGCTCCTGCGCAAGGCGAAAAGCCCATTCGAGCCCGGAGCGCTGGAGGAAACGTGGCGCGCGCTTGCGCAGGCCGGCGACGACATCGAAGCTGCCACCGACGCCGATGACGACGCGTGCACCGAGATTCTGCCATTGCTCCTCGATGAAATACTCCTGTCGCGGGACGCCCATGGCGACGAACAGCAGCTCGGCGCCGCTGTCGGCGACGGCGCGCGCACGTTGGGAAGCCTCGTCCGGGCTGAAATAGCCGTTGGCGTAGCCCCGTACGTCGAGACCGGGGTGGCGGTTGCGCAGCACGTCGACTGCGGTGCGGATCGTTGCTTCATCCGCTCCCAGAAAATAGACCCCGACATGCTCACGCACCGACCGGGCGCACAACAGGTCGATGAGATCGATCCCTGTGATGCGCTCCGGCAGCGGCTGCTGCGCCAGATGCGACGCCCAGATCAGCGGCTGACCGTCGGCGACCGTCCAGCGCGCGAAGTCGACAAAGCTCTGAAGTCGCAGATTCGATCGCATCATCATCAGGATCGCGACATTGACGGTGCACAGAACGCCGCGTTTGCCTGTTCGAATGGTCTCGAACAATTCGTCGACGACCTGGCTCATCAGAAGCCGGTCGAAGCGGCCATTCAGGATATGGGTCGATCTAGCGGAAGCGGCCTCGTCTGCGACGAACGCCACGGCGGTGCCGAACGCCGGCTGCTGCAACATGTGCGGTGGCATCGCGGCCTCCAAATGAAACGAGCAGCTGATAAAGTGCCGTCTGCAAAGTGCAGGGCGCGCATCAGCGCGTTGCCTAGTGCGTAAATGGTGGGGCGGAAGATTTGTTCGTCGTCACGCCAGTGCGGGCGTTGGGGTGCCGCGCGTTACTCAAGTGATCGTGCGCGAAGGGACAGCATGCGAGTGCATGGAAATGCGCCGCGGCCGGAGCCAAAAGCGCACCGCGTTGCGCATTCGAGGCATCAGCTCAGTCCAATTCCCGCGGCGATTCGGGAGTGCGGAACGTAAGCGAAGAACAAGCCGTCATCGCGCGCATTGAATCTGCGTGGCTGTTGGGATGCCGCTGAAAGTTGCCACTGGAGCATCCGCAATTTATGTCGACCGAAACCATTATCCACACTGCCGAACGGCTCGCCGTATTGACCCGGCTGCAGCGGTCCCAGGCATTCTGGACAACCGCGGTCGCTGTCATCGAGCTGATGGTCATCGCCGCGTGCGCCTATGGCGCCTTCATTATCTACAATGTCGCGGCCTACGGCGTCATTCCTCACCGGCCGGCCTACGCCTGGGCGTCCGTGGGGGTGGGAGCGCTCTATGCCGCCATCTGCGTTGCCGACAATCAATACGATCTGCTCGGCCCGGAGTGGAACGAGCACAGCCGTGCCCGCGGCGTCGCCGCCATCGCCCTGGCATTCGCGTTCCTGCTGACGATCGGCTACGTGGTCGACGGTCTCGATGGATATTCGCGTGGCACCTTCATCGCGCAACTGATGGTGACGATATTCGGGCAGATCACCACCAGAACGGTGCTCTGGCAGATCATCGATCAGGCCCGCTGGCGCGGGCATTGGCAGCGCGAAAACATAGCCGTCCTGGTCATGCCCGGTGCGAACGGCATCGGCGACGTGCAGGAGCGGCTGTCGGCGCGCTACGAACAGATCGTCCGGCGCTACAATTTCCCGCCGGTTCTTGCCGGTGCGCCGGATAGCGGATCGATCGAGGAGCAATTGTGCGGCATTCGGCGCGAGTGCAGGACGCTGCGGATCGACGCAGTCCTGATCCTGTTTGGCGCCGACAATATGCAGGTGGTGGCAGCGGCCGTGACAGCGTTGTCGGAGCTGCCGGTCCGGATTCAGCTTCTGCCGATTGAGATGACCGATTTCATGCGGCGCAGCCGCATCGGAAATTGCGGGAAACAGCGCGTACTCGAACTGTTTTGCGGCCCGTGCTCGCTGCGCGACCGGCTGGTGAAACGAGGCTTTGATGCGGCCGTTGCCGCAGTCTTGCTGGTGCTGCTTTCGCCTTTGTTCCTGATGATTTCTGCGTTGATCAAGCTGGATACGCCGGGACCGGTCCTGTTTCGGCAAAAGCGTCTCGGATTCAACAACGACGTCATTGAGGTGTTGAAATTCCGCAGCATGACGACGTTCGACGATGCGCGCGACGAATTCCGCCAGGCCGTCCGCAACGATCCCAGGGTCACACGCGTCGGCCGTTTCATCCGTCGGACCAATATCGACGAGCTGCCGCAACTGATCAATGTGCTCAAGGGCGAGATGTCCATGGTCGGCCCGCGGCCCCATGCCGTGGCGCACAACAACATGTTCGCGGATCAGATTCGCAGGATGTTCCGCCGGCACAACGTCAAACCGGGGATCACCGGCTGGGCGCAGGTGAATGGATTCCGCGGTGAAACCGATACCTTCGAGAAGATGCAGAAGCGGATCGAGCACGATCTCTATTACGTCGACAACTGGTCGTTCTTCTTTGATCTGAAGATCATTATCATGACCGTTGTCCTCAAGCGCGCCTATACCAACGCCTATTGATCGACTGGGGGAGGCCGATGCGCGTTTGCTACTTCGTCTCCGAATATCCCGCGGTGTCGCACACCTTCATCCGGCGGGAAATTCTCGAGCTGGAGCGGAACGGGATCGCGGTGTTGCGCGTCTCGTTACGGCGCGATCATGCCAGGCTAGTGGATGTCGCCGACCTCAACGAAAAGGACCGCACGCAGTATATTCTCGACGGAAATCTGACGAAGTTCGCCTCGGCCTTCGTCAGCGCCCTGCTGCGCGGGCCGGGATCGCTGGTCAAAGCCCTCGTTGCTGCCCTCAGGATGACGCGGCATTCCAGCCGTCCGGCCCTGCTGCATATGGCCTATCTGGCGGAAGCTCTGGTGCTGGCACACTGGGTGCGCGCGAAAAGCATGGACCATGTCCACGCGCACTTCGGCACAAATGGCGCCGAGGTGGCGATGCTGTGCCGCATCCTGACCGGCGTGCCTTACAGCTTCACCATTCACGGCCCGGACGAATTCGATCGGCCAGAATATCTCGGTCTGCCGGCCAAGGTGAAGAACGCCGCATTCGTGTGTGTCGTCAGCTCTTTTACAGGCAGCCAGATTCGCCGCTGGATCCCCGCAGAGCAGTGGAAGAAGATCAAACTGGTCCGCTGCGGACTGGACGCGGATTTCCTGGACGAGGATCCGCAGCGTTCTGTTTCAAAAAGCCGTCTCGTCACCATCGGCCGGTTGAGCGAACAGAAAGGGCAACTCGTTCTGCTCGATGCTCTCGCTGTGCTGAAACGGGAGGGCGTCCCCTTCAGGATGACGATCGTCGGAGATGGTCCCCTGCGGCCGCAATTGGAGTGCGGCATCCGCGACCTGGGATTGGAGCATCACGTCGAACTGACGGGCTGGCAGAGCAATTCGGAAGTGCGCGCCTTGATCCGTGGAGCGAGGGCCCTGCTGCTGCCGAGTTTTGCCGAAGGTTTGCCGGTGGTGCTGATGGAAGCATTTGCGCTCGGCAGGCCGGTCGTCGCGACCTATGTCGCAGGAATTCCGGAGCTCGTGACAGATCGGGCATGCGGCTGGCTCGTTCCGGCCGGAGATGCCGAACGGCTCGCGGGGGCAATCAGCGCGTGTCTGAACGCGCCGGACGAGCGCATACGAAGCATGGGGATCCTTGGTCGAAGCCGTGTCACCGAACAACACGACATCACCAAGGAGTGCGGGAGACTGGCCGATCTCTTCAGAGGGGAGATTGATCAGCGGGTTGTGTCCAAGGATGGTTCCTGGTTGGAGCCGTCCTTGGATGCGCCCGACTATCCGCGTGGTGGAAGGAAGATCAGCGTCGAGGAACGGGGAGCGCCCGCTTGATCGATGTCACCGTCGTCGTTCCGACCCACAATCGCCGCCGGCTCGTGTCGCAAGCGGTGGACTCGATCCTGTGCCAGGGCGGTGTGGCAGTCGAGCTTGTCGTCGTCGACGATGGCTCGACCGACGGGACTGGGCCATGGCTGGAACACATCGTCGCCAAGGATCCGCGGGTGAAAGTCGTGCGTCATGCCCGGCCGCGTTTTGTATCCTGGGCGCGCAATGCCGGCATCGCGGCTGCCTCGGGGCGGTGGGTCGCGTTCTGCGACGATGACGATCTGTGGGCGCCGAGCAAGCTGACCGAGCAGCTTTCCGCGTTGCGCAGCAGCGGGGCACGCTGGGGGTGTACCGGCGTCATCGTGGTCGACGAGCAGCTTGAGATCATCGGACACCATCACGTCACGGGCGGGCAGGTCTTGAGCAGCTTGCTGCAGACCAACGGAATTCCCTCGGGGTCGTCGGTGATTGCCGAACGAGGCCTGCTTCAGGAGACGGGCGGTTTCGATCCAGCGCTGCGAGGCTCGGAAGACTGGGACCTGTGGATCCGGCTCGCGCAACGCTCGCCGCTCGCCGCCGTCAACCGGCCGCTGATCGCCTATCGGCTCGGCGCGCAGAGCCTGTCCATGGATGTCAGCCGGATGCGGGCCGGCTGTTCGGCTATCATCGAGCGATATGCGGCGCTCGCGGCTGCCTGTGGGGTCGAACCGCAGGAAGCGCTGCATGAGCGTTATCTCGCCCGGCAGCTCCTGCGTGCCGGATCGCGCGGGAAAGCCGCTGCGATCTTTGCGACGCTTGCACTCCAGCATGGACGCTGGCGAGAACTGCCGCGGGCGGCAGCTGCGCTCATTGCGCCGCGTTTGACCGATCGTCTGGGGCAGGCACGGGCCAGGACGGCTGTTCCGCCGGCGTGGCGCCGTGACTCGGAAAGCTGGCTTCGACAGATCCGCGATGCTGATTTTGTTGACGTCCTCTACGAGAACGATGTCAGCGTCGAAGCGGCGGAGGTGAGGGCATGAACCCGGTGTCACGCCAAACCGAAGCCTTGCCCGGGCCAGCATTCTGGCGCACGTCCGGAAGTATACGGAACACTTTTTCTGTCCGAGCCGCCAACAGCGAAGCGCTCTGCATGATGTTGCGGGCGGTGGTGTTCGGGGTCCTGCTGGTTCGCGCGGGTTCGGAACCGCTGTTGAATCTGTCCGGTGGCGGCGAGTCCGCGTCGGCCATGGGCCTAGGGGCTGTATTCAATGCGCTGGTGATCGTGATTGCGGGTCTGCTGCTGCTCCGGAAGCCATTGACCGCGCCCTTCGCAGTGATCGCGATCTGGGGGCCATTTCTGGTGATCATTTTTGCCGCGACGCTCTACGCGCCGGATTTTGTCGGTGCGGCGCGGCTGGCGCTGGTTCTGCTATCCTATTGGGCGCTCTTCGCTACCCCGTTCTTCATCTGGCAATCGCAGCTCGACACGACCCGGTTTATTCTGATCGTGATGGCTTCGTCCATCGCGCCGTCGCTCTACGCCTTTGTGGATATTGCCCGCGGGTTGTCTGACCTGGACGATTTCCGGCTGCAGAGCACATTCTCGCACCCGAACATCTATGCCTTCTACCTCGTCTTGCTGATCGGCCTATCGCTGTACATCAGGTCGTCGCAGATTATCCGGATCACACCGAAAATCCGCCTACTGGTCACCCTTTACGCTCCGCTGCTCGCGACCTTTCTCATGTTCACCAAAACACGCAGCGCCTGGATGGCATGCGTGTTGATGTTTACGATTTATGCAATTCGGATCGACCGTCGTTTCCTCGCGGGATTCCTGTTGATCCCGATCCTCGTGGCGGGGAATCCCAGCGTGCTGGACCGCCTGACCGACATTACCGAAGCTACGGAGGTGGAGAGCTTCAAGCAGCTCAACGAGACCGTCAAACTGAACTCTTACGCCTGGCGG
Source organism: Pseudolabrys sp. (assembly GCA_051958775.1). Taxonomy (GTDB): domain Bacteria; phylum Pseudomonadota; class Alphaproteobacteria; order Rhizobiales; family Xanthobacteraceae; genus Pseudolabrys. Next base: position 4,530 of record JBQCFU010000742.1, on the reverse strand, counting down.
CAGGCGCTGTGGGAATCCGCGATCCTGCCGATCCTGGATCAGCCGATCCTCGGGCATGGCCTCGAATCGTTCAGACCATCCACGCCGAGCTTCTTTCCGCTGATTGGCCCGGCGGGGATTGATGGCCATAATTTCTATCTTCAGGTCGCCTTCGAGATGGGCTTCCTCGGTGTTCTCGCGCTCGTTTGGCTGCTCGCGGCAGTGGCGATCCGCATCGCAAGAGCTTACCGGCGCGATCCGCCCGGGGTTGTCATCATCCTCTGTATTCTGGGCGGCTATATCCTCGAGTCCTTTTCGGACAACATGCACTTCTACCTGTCTTTCAATTGGTACTTCTGGTTCGTGATGGGAACGATCTATGTGTGGGCCTCCCATGACGAACAGAGGCCGCGCCCGAAGCGGATTCGCTGAAACGGCGTCGTAAACGCTGTCTACCCGACGCGAGATCGCCCTGGCCACAGGTCGAGCTGTTCCCCCCTGTGTCATTTCCGCGGGTTGATTGTTTTGTCACCGATACGCGCCGGAACGGGCGCGGTTACGCAGCGTTTGGCTTATGAGCGCTGGATACGGGGCGAGATCAAACCGAGTTCTGGAGAGACGCATCCGCTGTTGACGGCGATGGCGGCACAACCCCGTGGATTTGGTGCTGCCGCACATTCGCAAGTCTGCTTAACCCTGAACGGGCATCGGCGACGAAGCCCACTGTGAAACGGGCATGCTGGACACAAGAAGCAGAATCCCGGTGACCCGCACTCTGGAGGGGCTGGATGCCCGGACCAGAGTGCGCCAGGCGGCTTCGTTCGGTTTGGGAAGCCTGCGCAGCCGCCCACGGCTTTTGGGTATCGGTACGTCTTTGTTCTTTCTGATCGGGCTCGCCTATGTCGCGCACACGCCGGCGAGTTACACCGCTTCCAGCCAATTGCTGATCTTCACCCGGCATATCCTGCCGGGGTCGGATTTGGCGGTGCTTCCCGGCAGTGCCGACCTGTCTCTTGTTCAAAACCAGATCGAGATGCTGGAGTCCGGGAACGTCCTGTCTCAGGTCATCCAGAAACTGAAATTGAATCAGGATCCGGAGTTCGCCGTCCGCGGTAACGTGATGGAGTCCGTGCGCCGCAAGCTTCGCGCCCGACAGGTCGGGACGAGCCATCTGATCACGGTGAATTTCAAGGCGTCGGATCCGGACAAGGCGGCGCGTGTCGTCAACACAGTGGTCGCGGTCTATTTGCAGGAACTCACCCGTGCGTCGGAAGCAGCATCGGCGAATGCGCCCGCGCTGCGTGAGCTTTACCAGACACTCGGGCCGAGCGCGCATGTGGTGTCGGAAGCCGACCCGCCGGTCAGAGCCGATGGTCCTCCGGCGGCACTGATCCTGATCGCCGCAGCAATGTTCGGTCTTCTGAGCGCGGCGTCTATCGCCATCCTTCTGGATTTGATCAGCGACACCATTCGCAGCGCAGAGCAGGTTGAATCCGCTCTCGGACTGGAATGCGTGGGTATCATTTTCCGCCGTCCGGCCTCCGATGGAGCCGCCGGCGCAATCCCCGTGGACACCGGTGTCCGTCGTCGAGGTTCGTCCAAAAATCAGGCGATGCGGCGTGTGGCTGCTGCTGTGCTGGACGCGTCGCTGCGCGGTTTGCGAACCGTCGGTGTGACATCGACTGTCCCCGGCGAGGGGGCGACGACATGTGCCATCGCGCTTGCGCAGACCATGGCGGAGATCGGCAAGCAAGTGCTGCTGATTGATGCCGTCTCTGAAAACCCGACCGCCTCGCGCTGGGCGCTGGATTTGCCCCGCAATCCCCTGCAGCAGGGCCACGGGCCGCGCGTCAAAGCGCTTGACGGGCTCGTCCAGGTGAAAGAAGGGCTGCACGTCCTGCCGGTCGCGAAGCTGCGGCAGGGAGCAGCGCCTGCCGAGCATCTGTCACTCTGTGAAATTCTGAGCGGCGTCGTGGAATCCTACGATCTCGTGATCGTGGATATGCCGTCTCTGGCGGCCGGTCCGGACGTACGTGCGGCGGCGCCTTCGCTGGACGGTTTCCTGCTCATCGTGAAATGGGACGACACCGAATCCGAACTCGTTTGCCAGGGATTCCAATCGGCCGGCGAAGCACGAGAAAAATTCGTCGGCACGATCCTCAATCTGGCCGACGAAACGATGATGCGGCATTACGGATACGGATCTCGCATGGCGCGGAAAGCAGCGACAGCATCGTGAGCGGAATCGCTCGTGCGGAAGATTCGAGAGAGACCGACAGAGGGAGGGTTCGATGAAAGTTGTGCTCTTTTGCGGCGGCGCCGGAATGCGGCTCAGGGGATATGTCGATGACGTGCCGAAGCCGATGGTGCAGATCGGCTCGCGCCCGATCCTCTGGCACCTGATGCGGTACTACGCCCATTTCGGGCATCGGGAGTTCATCCTCTGCCTCGGCTACAAGGGCAACGTCATCAAGGACTATTTCCTGCGATACGACGAGGCGATCTCCAATGACTTCGTATGGTCACAGGGCGGCAGGAAGATTGATTTCGTCAATCGCGATAGCGACGACTGGACCATCACCTTCGTCGAAACCGGCCTGAACACGACGATCGGCGAGCGGCTGAAGGCCGTCGAACCTTATCTGCAGGGCGAAGAGCTCTTCCTCGCCAATTACGGCGACGGGCTGAGCGATCAGCACCTCCCGACGATGATCGACGAGCTGAAGAACAGCGATGCAGTCGGATCGCTGCTTCTGGTGCAGCCGACCGCGAGCTTCGACATCGTGAAGATGTCGCCGGAAGGGAAGATCGCCGAGGTGTCGGCGCTCAGCCAATCAGACATCTGGATCAACGGCGGGTTCTTCGTGTTCCGAAACGAGATCTTCCGCGAGATCAACGCCGGCGAGGAGCTCGTTCGGCAGCCGTTTGAACGGCTGATCCAGCGTCAGGCACTCCTGGCGCACAAATGCACGGGCTTCTGGCAGTGCATGGATACGTTCAAGGACAAGCAGCGTCTCGAGGAACTCAACGAAGGCAGGCCACCCTGGAAAGTCTGGTGTGATCGCGCCACCGTCACGACCTATCCGCCCGTGATGAAAGTGGCATGACCATGTTGCGCCTGAAACCCGACGGTATCGGGGAGGGGCCGCTGCAGGTTCTGTGCCTGGGGTGTCATTCGGACGACATCGAAATTGGCTGTGGCGGCGCGGTGCTGAAGCTCGCAGCCGAACGCCCCGATGCGGTGTTTCACTGGGTTGTGTTCAGCACCAAGGGCGTGCGTGCGTCGGAGGCGCAATCCGGGGCACGACAATTCGTCGACCCGTCACGCATGAAGAACGTCATCCTGAAGGATTTCCGCGATGGCTTCATGCCCTATGACGGCGCCGACATCAAAGCGGTGTTCGAAGAACTTAAGCATAGCGTGTCGCCGGACATCATCTTTACCCATAACCGTCAGGACGCGCACCAGGACCATCGGCTGATCGCGGACCTGACCTGGAACACGTTTCGTGATCATCTGATCCTCGAATACGAAATCCCGAAATACGACGGCGACATCGGCAGGCCCGGTGTCTTCATCCCGCTGCCGATGGATGTTTGCGAAAAGAAGGTCAATCTGATCGTCGATACCTTCAAGTCGCAGAGCGAAAAGCGCTGGTTCGAGCGCGAGACATTCATGTCCCTGATGCGCCTGCGGGGAATGGAGTGCAATGCGCCCAGCGGCTATGCCGAAGCGTTCTACGGCCGCAAGCTTTTACTTTAGCTCCAACCGCAGCAATATGATGCATGACCTGAAGAGCAAAACGGCACGTGCCGGATTCATCAATGTCGGCTCTCGCGGGCTCGGATTTGCGATCCGCATTGCGTCGCTCATGATCCTGGGCCGGCTGCTCGACCCCACTGACTATGGGCTGGTCACCATGGTCACCGCCTTCACCGGCATCCTGAACATGTTCGGCGGTTTCGGACTGTTTCAGGCAGCGATCCAGCGCGACGTTCTGAGCGAAGAGCAGTCGACGGCGCTGTTCTGGTTGAATCTCGCTTTCGGCGGACTGTTGACGTTGACGGCATTTCTCGGTGCGCCGTTCGTCGGTGCGTTCTATAGCGAGCCGCGGCTGATCCCGGTCATGGAGGTGATTTCCTTCACATTCGTCATCACGGCGGCTGGAGTTCAGCACGGCGTGCTGCTGCAGCGCCGGATGGCATTTGGCGTCTCGGCCATGATCGAGATCAGCTCACTATTGATCGCGACGGTGGTGTCGGTCGGAATGGCGTTCTGGGGCTATGAATATTGGGCGCTGGTGTCGATGACCATCACGCTCCCGCTCGCGACGACGGCCGGGCTCTGGATTGCAACCGGGTGGATCCCCGGTCTGCCCAGGACGGCGAGCGGCATTCGCGCAATGCTGGGCTTCGGCTGTGGGACGACGTTGACCGGGTTTGTCTCCTATCTCGCGAACAACACCGACAAGCTGCTGCTGGGTCGGGTCTGGGGCACCGAGGCCGTCGGCATCTATGGGCGGGCCTTTCATCTGATCAATTTCCCGGGCG
>JBQCFU010000741.1:0-2401 GCA_051958775.1 Pseudolabrys sp. | reverse complement strand
AATCGTAGAGATATCCAGCCTTGGTGCCGCGACGGTTCATGCGTGTGCCTTGGCCTCCCTTGACGTAGGAGCAGGGCGGTTCGCTGCCGCTGTCGCGGAAGAGCTGACGCACCGAAACATTGAGTGCATTTGCGAGCGCATTCAACGTTGCCAGCGATGGCGAGATCGCCCCGTTTTCGATTTTCGAGAGCATGCCGGTGGAGAGCCCGGCCGCGGCGCTGAGTTGCGCCACCGTGAGGTCGAGACCACGGCGCAGTTGCCGCACCTCCTGACCGATTTCCGCCTCGAGTGCCCGCTCGCGCGGCGCTGTGACCGAATCCGGTGTCGTGGATGACGGCGGGTTTTTCTTTCGGGTGGATGACCGGGGCATGGTGAATCTCTCCTGGGTGCGCTCGGATGAGTTTCCGCACGGGAAACGTCTCCAGCCAGCGCGGTGCGGCTTCAGCAAGCCGCAACGAACCCGCGCGTCTTGCGCCAGCTTAGCGGTGAATTTCCTATCAGGAAACAAAATTTCGTGCGGGTTGACAGCCTCCCTTAAATTGGCAGAGTTTTATGCGGGCGGGTGTCGTCCGCCGTTCGTTTCACTGTCTGCGCAAGTGCCCAAGAGATTAGTGTTCAAGGGATTCATGAGTGTGACCGCCGCTATCGATGCCGTGTTCTGCCCGTCGAGCATCGCCGTTGTCGGCGCCTCGTCGGACCCGGCTAAATTCGGATCGCAGGTTTTCCGTAACCTGCAGGCCTCGGGCTTCCCCGGTACGCTTTATCCGATCAGCCGCTCGTCGCCGGAAGTGTCGGGCATCAAGTCGGTGCCGACGCTGCGCGATCTGCCGGCGCCGGTCGATCTCGTCCTGCTCAGCGTTCCGGTGCAGCACGCGGCCACAGCGATCGAGGATGCGGTGGCGATCTCGGCGAAAGCGGCCGTGGTCTTCACGGCGGGATTCCAGGAGGTCGGACGGGAAGGGCGCGCGCTGCAGGACGACATGCTGCGCCGTGCCGGCGGCAAGGTGCGGCTGATTGGGCCGAACTGCCTGGGTGTTCGCAATTTCCATCTGCCGATGAATGCCTCGCCGGTGGCGAAGGCGACATTGCCGGCCGGGCCGATCGCGTTCGTGTCGCAAAGTGGCGCGTTTGGCAACGCCGCCATGGCTGCGCTGACCGAAGCGCGCATCGGCATGTCGAAGCTCGCCAGCGTCGGCAATATGGCCGATCTCAATCACGCGTTGATCTTCCGCTATCTCAAGGCTGATCCCCAGACCAACGTGATCGCTGCCTTCGTGGAAGGCGTGCCGGACGTGCCGCAGTTCCTCGACGCGGTCGCCGAGGTGAGCCGCGTCAAGCCGGTGGTGATCCTCAAGGGCGGACGCTCCCGCTCGGGCCAGCGCGCCGCGCTGTCGCATACCGGTTCGATGGCAGGCGATGGGCGTGTCTGGGATTCATTGCTGCGCGAAGCCGGCGCGAGCGTCGTCACCAGCAGCCAGGAATTGTTCGACGTCGCGGCGGCGTTTGCGCGCAACAGCGGTCGGCGTCTAAGCGGGCGTCGTGCGGCGATCTTGTCGCTGGCCGGTGGACCGGGTGTCGTCGCCGCCGACCATTGCGACGAGCATGCCATCGAACTACCGGCGCTTGACGACAAGCTGCAGGAGCTTCGCGCGATCGTGCCGCCCTATGCGGCGCTGGGCAATCCGGTCGAGGTCACCGGCCAGACCAAACGCGAGCATCTCGGCACGTGCGCGCAAGCGATCATTCGGCAGCCGGAGATCGATGCTCTGATCGGCATTGCCGTCGGTCTCGATTACAAGGAATTCGCCGACGCGCTGGTCGCGGCCAATGTCGATAAGCCGGTGGTGGCCTGCGTCGTCGCCGAGAACAGCGAAACCATTCTCGCGCAGCAAGACGTCGCCAACTATCCGTCGGTCGATCGTGCCGTGCGTGCGCTGCGCCATCTCATGGACCGTGCGACGGATCGTCCGGCGCCGCAGGCTCCGGCTCCCGTCGATGCTGCACCGCTGCCCGATGGGGTGCTGTCCGAAGCACGCTCCAAGATCTATCTCGCCGCTTTCGGTTTGCCGGCGACGATGGAGGCCGTTGCAGGCGATGCCGATGTGGCCGTCGCTACCGCGCAAAAGATCGGCTTCCCGGTGGCCGTCAAGGTCTCGTCCGCCGATATCGCGCACAAATCCGATGTCGGTGGCGTCCTGTTGAATCTGAACACCGCACAGGAGGTGCGCGCGGCCGTCGACTCCATGCAAGGCAAACTCGGCCGCGTGGATGTGCTGGTCCAGAAGATGGTCAAGCCTGGTCTCGAGCTGATCGTCGGCGCACAACGGAGCAAGGCGACCGGCGCGGTGGTGATGATCGGGGTCGGCGGCGTTCTTGCCGAAGTACTGGACGACGCGGTGTT
>JBQCFU010000740.1:0-3283 GCA_051958775.1 Pseudolabrys sp. | reverse complement strand
GCAGGCGGAGCGCGAGAAGCGCGCGGAAATCCTCAACGCCGAAGGCGAGCGGCAGTCGGCGATCCTGCGCGCCGAAGGGCGCAAGCAGGCGCAGATCCTCGAAGCCGAGGGCCGCCGCGAAGCGGCGTTCCGCGATGCCGAGGGCCGCGAGCGTTTGGCGCAGGCTGAAGCGAAGGCGACCGAGATGGTCAGTGCCGCGGTGGCGAAGGGCGACGTGCAGGCGCTGAATTATTTCGTCGCCGAGAAATACCTCAAGGCGTTCGGCGAGATCGCCGCGTCGCCGAACCAGAAGCTGGTGATGGTGCCGATGGAGACGACCGGCATTCTCGGCGCGCTCGCCGGCATTGCCGATCTGTCGAAGACGGCGTTCTCCGGCGACACGCGGCCGGCGCCGCGCTCCGGCCCGGCCACCACGGTGCCGCCGGTGCCGAAAGCATAAGGACGAGTCATGACGTCGTTGGTTGTGTCGCTCGGCGGCTGGAGCTGGATCATCGCCGGCGTCGCGCTGCTGATCCTCGAAGTGCTGGCGCCCGGCGCATTCATGATGTGGCTCGGCCTCGCCGCGCTCGTGGTCGGCATCATCTCGCTGCTGATCGAATGGTCATGGCAGGCACAGTTCGTGGTGTTCGCGCTCTTGAGCGTGGCGTCGATTCCGCTGTGGCGGCGGTTTGGCCGTGCGGTCGGGCCGCGCAGCGATCAGCCGTTCCTCAACCGCCGCGCCGAGGCGCTGGTCGGGCGCTCGTTCGTGCTGGATCAACCGATTGTTGACGGTACCGGGCGGCTGCGTGTCGACGATACGTTGTGGCAGGTTCACGGCCCCGATGTGCCGCTGGGCACGCGCGTGCGCGTCACCGCTGCCGACGGCGCGACGTTGACGGTCGCGCGGGATAACTAGCCTTACGCCACGCCGGCGCGCAGCAGATCGTGCAGATGCAGGATGCCGACCGGGCGCTTGCCCTCGGCGACGATCAGGGCGGTGATCTTCGATGAATTGAGGATTTCCAGCGCCTCGCTGGCAAGCTGGTCCGGCCGCACGGTCTTCGGCTGGTGCGTCATCACTTCATCGACGCTGACCGTCAGCAGGTCGGGCCGCATGTGCCGCCGCAAGTCGCCGTCGGTGATGATGCCGGCGAGCATGCCGTGCGCGTCGACGATGCCGACGCAGCCGAGGCCCTTGCCGGTCATCTCGACGACGGCATCGGACATGCGTGTGCCGAGCGGCACCAGCGGAATGCGCTCGCCCACATGCATCAGGTCGCGGGCGAATTTCAGCGCGGCGCCGAGCTTGCCGGCCGGATGAAAGACGCCGAAGTCGATGGCGGTGAAGCCACGGCTTTCAAGCAGCGCGATCGCCAGCGCATCGCCGAGCGCGAGCTGCATCAGTGACGACGTGGTCGGCGCCAGATTGTGCGGGCAGGCTTCGCGTGCCTCGGGCAAAGCCAGCGTGATGTCGGCGGCCTTGCCGAGCGTGCTTTCGGCGCCGGCGGTCAGCGCGATCAGGGCGATGCGGTAGCGCCGCGTATAGTCGATCAGGCTCTGCAGTTCGGTGGTCTCGCCCGACCACGACAGCGCCAGCACCACGTCCTGGGTGGTGATCATGCCGAGGTCGCCATGCCCGGCGTCGCCGGCATGGATGAAGAAGGCCGGCGTGCCGGTGGAGGCGAGGGTCGCCGCGATCTTGCGGCCGATATGCCCGGACTTGCCCATGCCGGTGACGATCAGCCGGCCGGGAGCCTCGCGGATCCGTTCGACCGCGGCGGAGAACGCGCCGCCGAGCCCGTTCCGCAATGCCGCCGACAGCGCCTTGAGACCGTCGGTCTCGACCTCCAGGGCGCGCACGGCGGAGGCGATGGAGTCGAATGAGTCGGTCATTGAACGGGTCGGGCGTTGGGTCTGGGTCATCTGAACGTGAGTATCGGGTCTTGGCTGTTCGGGGCGCCCGGAGTTCCCGGTTCCGCTTCTGGCGGCACTTGGAACCGGCGCGGGGCCGCTGCCGCGCCTCCTTAGCACGGGGCTGTGGCCATCGCGACCCAGCCTGGGTTACAATGGGCCGATCTAAACGCCTCGTTAACCATACCCTTTTCTACTCGCTCAACCACAGCGTGCCGGCCCGCGGCCGGCGGGCTGCGGCTCGTTGCTCGTGCCGAAAGCCGGCACAGGAGGATCGCGGGTGCCGCGTCGGAGTTGCATCGGATGGGTCTGGCCGTGCGGCATGGGTGCCGCGGCGGTGGCAGTCGCATGTGTGGGTCTCGTCGCCACCGCGACAGCCCAGACGGCGGTGCCGTCCACCGATCCGCTGACGCCACGCAGCGCTTTGCGCAATGCGCCGGCGTTCAAGCCGACAGGGCAGGCGCCGCTCGGACCTTCAACGCGTGGCTTCACGCCGATCCCGTCCGGTGCAGGCCGCACCGGATTCGACTCGACCAATGCGCGCAAGAAGAACGCCGCGACCCGCCCGGCGAAGAAATCCGTCGCCAGGCCCGCCACCTCGCCGGCGGCCGAAGCGCGCGCGTCCGATGCCGCCATCGCAGCGCCGGCTGCCGCAGAGTCGGCACCGTCGCAATATCAGAAGCCGATCCCGCCGCTGGCCGAACAGGCGATGGCCGCGCGTGTTCCGGTGACGCCCGTGGGCGTGCAACCGGCGCCGATCACCAAGCGCAAGAAGCTCGCGGCCGAAGGCGATCCGTATGAACCGCTCGGCCTGCGGCTTGGCACCTTCGACGTATTCCCCGCGGTCGAAGCCTATGGCGGTTACGACAGCAATCCCGGCGCGCGCAGCAGCGGCAGCGGGTCCGCACTCGTCACCGTCGCGCCGGAACTGCGCGCGCAGTCGAACTGGGTGCGCCACGAACTGAAAGCCGATCTGCGCGGCAGCTATACCTGGTATCGCGACGATCTGACGCCATCGGTCAGCCGCCCGCAAGCGACCGGCAGCGTCGACGGCCGCATCGACGTCACGCGTGACACGCGCATTGATCTCGGCGGACGGCTGCTCGTCGGCACCGATTATCCGAACAGCCCGAACGTGCAGGCCGGCCTGTCGCGCTTGCCGGTCTTCACAACCTTCGGCGGCGTCGCCGGCATCGCGCATCGTTTCAACCGGCTCGAGGTCGGTGTGAAGGGCACCGTCGACCGCACCGTGTGGCAATCCTCGTCGCTGGTCGACGGCACGACAGCGGACAACAACGATCGCAACCTCAACCAGTACGGCAGCACCTTGCGCGCGGGCTATGAATTGCGGCCGGGCGTCACTCCGTATGTGGAGGCCGGCTCCGACACGCGC
>JBQCFU010000739.1:0-4430 GCA_051958775.1 Pseudolabrys sp. | reverse complement strand
CCCGCCCCGCATTCCGCCGGGCGTCGTGCTGCCATTTGGATGGGTTCGCGTCTGTGGCAAACGCGCCCTCATTTCCGGACATGGCCCGACCAATCCGGACGGCAGCTTTGCGAAGCCGCTCGGTCGCGTCGGCAGCGAGGTGACGAAGGAAGAAGCCTATCGCGCCGCCCGGCTCACTGGCCTTGCGATGCTCGCCAGCCTGAAGCGCGAACTCGGCAGTCTCGACCACATCACCTGGGTCCGCGCTTTCGGAATGGTGAATTGCGCGCCCGGCTTCCGCGAGATGCCGACCGTGATCAACGGATTTTCCGATCTCATGATCGAGGTGTTCGGACAGGAACGCGGCCAGCATGCGCGTTCGGCCGTCGGCGTTGCCGAACTGCCGTTCGACATTCCGGTCGAGCTCGAAGGCGAAGTCCTGATCGACTGACGATCTAGCCGGCAGCGACGTCGGCGATGCGGCGGAAATCCGCGGCCGCGACAAGACCGTCTCCGTCGCGGCCAACGGCTTTGACCGATCCGAAGCGCAGATCGCCGCTGCGCAGTTCCGTGGCGCCGAGGTGCACCAGTTCGGCGCGCATCGCATCATCGGCAAAGCCGGCTTCGTAAATGACGGAGCCGTCGTAGCTCAGCGTCCAGCGCGGCGCTTCGATCGCCTCTGCGAGACCGACGCCACGGCCGTAAACCTGCTGGATCACCTGCGCGACGGTTGCCGTCTGCCCGAGATGCCCCGGCGTCCCCAGCGCCATGTCGACGACGCCATCCTTGCAGACCAGCGCCGGACACAGTGAATGCGGCGGCCACTTGGCGGGCGAAACCGGGATCTTGCCGCTGGCAAGGCTCGCGTCACCACCCTCCGGCGACCAGAAACCCTGCATACGATTGTTCAGCAGCACGCCAGTGCCGGGCACCACCACGCCCGAGCCGAACGGCGACGCGACGCTCTGCACCAGCGAGATCGCGTTGCCCTCGGCATCCATGATGGCAAGCGTCGAGGTATGGCTGCCGCCCGGCATGCCGGCAGGCGACGCGGCTTCCGCCGCATCGGCAAGCCGCGCAGCGCCGCTTTCGATATTGCGCAGCAAGGCGCGCGCCGTTGTCTCGGCGTCACGCGGGTCTTGCACCAGATCGCCTGCCGCGCGCTGCGCATCGCGCCAAAGCCGGACGTCGGCCGCTCCATCGACACGCCCACCCTCTTGCTCAATCGCCGCGAGATGAAGCTGCAGCAGAATGCCCGGCCCGTTGGGCGGCACCGCAAATACGGTGCGGCCGCGATACGATGTCTGCAGTGGATCACACCAGAGCGAGCGGTGCCGTTCGAGATCGCCGGCATCGAGAAAGCCGCCTGCCGCCGCGGAACAAGCCGCGATCGCGGCCGCAACCGGCCCGCGATAAAAAGCGTGCGCGCCGCCGTTCGCGATGGCGTCGAGTGTCACCGCCAAATCTGTCTGACGAATGAGAGTACCAGGCTCAGGAACGAGCCCTTCCGTCGACAAGAACAGCCGCGCCGCTTCCGCATCCGATCGCAGCAGCGCTTGCTGCGTCCGTGCATTGTGAATGAGACCGGCATGAGCCGGGAAACCATCGCGCGCGAGGCGGATCGCCGGGGCCAAAACCTCCGGCAGCGGCTTGCTGCCGAAGCGCGTCACAAGATCGCACCAGCCGGCGACCATGCCCGGAACGCTGACCGAACGGATGCCACGCTCCGGCAGCGACGCCGCAGCGGGAACGGAAGCCGGCGAGAGGCCGGACCCGTTCAGCACATGGCATGTCCGATCAGCCGCGCGCCAATAGAGCAGAAAGAGATCGCCGCCGAGCCCGCAGGCATAGGGCAGCACAACCGATAGCGCCGCGGCACCGGCAATCGCGGCGTCGACGATGTTACCGCCATTGGCGATCATCTCCCCGGCAATCTGCGCCGCGGATCGTTCACCGGCCGCGACGGCAAACCGCCGGCCGCGCGCCGTTTTCACCTGCGCCATGGTCTGCCCGCCACGAAGATCGTCACGCCGACGTCGCGCCGGCCTGACGCGAGAACACGGTCCGTCCACCCACGACGGTGAAATCGGCAACAATATCCTTGATCTTGTCTTCCTCGACCGTGAGAAGATCGTCCGTCAGGCACACGAAATCGGCGAGCTTGCCCGGTTCGATCGAACCTTTCTCCTTCTCCTCGAAGGTGAGATAGGCCCCGTTGATGGTCGCGGCGCGCAACGCCTGCTCGCGTGTCAGCTTCTGTTCCGGCGCAACGAGCTTGCCCGAAATATCCTTGCGGGCGACGCTCTGCCAGATCGGATAGAACAACGACACCGGAACATTGTCCGTACCGAATGTCACTGGCACACCGGCAGCCATCAGCTTCGCCAACGGCGCGATGGTGTTTTCGTTGCCTGGCCCCACATCGTTGAGCATCTTTGCGCCGGTGCGCCAGATGTAACGGTTGGTATGGGTGCTGACGACTAGTCCAAGATCGCGGATCTTGGCGATATCGGCGTCACTCAATGTGGCAATGTGGCCCAGCACCCAGCGCTTGTCGGCGATCGGCACCACCCGATTGACCTCGACGAACATGTCGAGCATGTCCGGCGTCATCGCCGCGCAACGAATTCCGTTGGCGGCAGCGTCGATTAGCAGCCGGCGCACCTTGTCGCGCGGCAGCGAAGCGTCGTAGTGGAAACCGGCCCAGCCGGTATAGGGCGCAGCCGAGGCCCGCAGCGAATTCTCGATCGGCGATCGGTTGGCGTCGTTCTCGTCCTCGGCACAGACATAAAGCCCCGCAACGCGCAGATCGGCGTCACCGATGCCGCGTCCGGAGAGCCAGGCACCCCAGGTGCCCGTCAGATTAGAGGCCGGGATATCGGCAAAATGCGTCCAGGACGGGCTGAACAGCAGATTGACCCGCACCGGGAACGGGCCGCGTTCTTTCAGATCGTAGTAGGCCTTGAGCAGTTCGCCCGCCGCGCCATGGCCCTCGAACACACTGGTGGTGCCGCAAGACGAATAAGCCTGCATCGAGCGCTGTAACGCCGCCACGCGATCCTTGTGCGTGAACCGGCCAGCGCCACCCATCAGCGTCAATTCGACGACGCTCATGAAAGTCTGTTCGGTGAAGATGCCGCTCAGCCGCCCATCCTCACCCTTCTCGATCGTCACGGTCGGCGCCGGCGCAGGCGTGTTTTCGTCGATGCCGCAAATCTCGAGCGCACGGGAATTCAGGATCGAGACAATCGGCAGCTTGCTGCGCCAGAACCCCCAGCTCGGACGGATATAGACGGGATTGTTCGGCGAAACGCGATCGAGATCCCACCGCGTGGGCCAGCGGCGCTCCTTCAATCCATCCTGCGGGCTCCAGTAGGATGGCGGATTGCCGATCGGCATCGTGACGATCCACTCGCCGGGCTTCGCCTGTTTCACCAGCGCTTCGATGCGCTGCAGAATGTCGTCGATGGACGTTGCGCCCGCCAGCGACGGGAATACCGACTTCAGCCCCTCACGATCGAGATGCGCGTGCGTGTCAATCAGTCCCGGAATGACCGTGCGGCCTTGCAGATCGATACGCTCGGTGCCTTCGTCGGCAGTGGCTTCAATCTCGGCGTCGCTGCCGGTAGCGAGACTACGGCCGCCGGCGACTGCAATGGCGGAACAAACGGTCGACCGGGCATCGACGGTGACGACCTTGCCGTTCGTGAAAATACGCTCCGCCTTCATTCCCATCCTCTTCCGAGCACGTCTCAACCCTTACTGCCGAATACCTTTTCGATGCCGATCAACCGATCCACCACCAGCAACATCGCCATTGAGGCGAGGATGATGATCGAGGAGATCGTCATGACTTCCGTGCCGAAGCTGAACTCGATGGCGGAAAAGATCCGCACCGGCAGCGTGGTGTTGTCGCCACTCGTCAAGAACAGCGCAATCGGCACGTCATCGAGCGACATGAAGAAGGCAAAGACCGCACCCGAGACGATGCCCTGATTGAGCACCGGCAAGGTGACCTTGAAAAAGGCTTTGACCGGATGGGCCCCGAGGCTTTGCGCCGCCTCTTCGATGGAATCGTCAAACTGCGAATAGCTGGCGACCACCGAGCGAATGACCAGCGGGATCGCAAATGTCAGATGGCCCAGCACAAGGATCGTCAGCGTCCCATCGAACGAAAGGCCGGAGAAATCCCAAAGCACCAGCGTCGCCTGGAAAATCGCGACGCCGATGATCAGCGACGGCACCATCATCGGCGACAGGAAGAAGGCGTTGACCAAAGTCTTCGCCGGCAGCGGCGTGCGCATCAACGCCACCGCCGCTGGAACGGCGACAGCCACCGCAACCACCGTGGTGCCGATAGCAACCTTCAGGCTGACCGCGAGCGCCTGCAGATAATCAGGCGGCAAGTCCCGGTACCAGCGCAACGTGAAGGATTTCGGCGGAAAGATCAG
>JBQCFU010000738.1:0-2509 GCA_051958775.1 Pseudolabrys sp. | reverse complement strand
TGGCGCGGTGATGGCCTTTGCAGGCGAGCCATGACCGGGGCCAGCCGCTTCGGGCCGCTTCTGGACACCGACGGGGTGACCTTCCGGCTGTGGGCCCCCGCGGCAAAGCACGTCTCACTCCTCTACGACGATAAAAACCTGCCGATGCCCCGAGAAGAGCATGGATGGTATCGGTTATTTGTTCCCGGCGTTTCGGAAGGGTCGCGATATGCCTTTCGGATCGATGAGGAACTCGAGGTGCCCGACCCGGCGTCGCATTTTCAGCCCGATGACATTCATGGACCGAGCGAAGTCGTCGACCACCACTATCCATGGAATACCGAGAAATGGGCAGGCCGCCCATGGGAAACCTCGGTGTTTCTCGAACTCCACGTTGGCACCTTTACCAAGGAAGGCACCTATCGTGCTGCCATCGACAAGCTCGATCATCTGGTCGAAACCGGCATCACCGCCCTCGAACTGATGCCGCTCGCGGATTTTCCCGGTCGCTGGAACTGGGGCTACGACGGCGTCCTGCTTTATGCGCCGGATCACTGCTACGGCCGTCCTGACGATCTGAAAGCACTCATCGATGCCGCGCATCAGCGTGGCCTGATGGTGTTTCTCGACGTGGTCTATAACCACTTCGGTCCTGAGGGGAACTATCTCGGGCGGTATGCCCCTGCTTTCTTCACCGATGCGCAAACCCCGTGGGGAAGCGCGATCGACTATCTTGTTCCCGAAGTCCGTGCATTCGCCATCGATAATGCCATCCATTGGCTCAAGCACTACCGGTTCGATGGGCTAAGACTCGACGCCGTGCATGCCATCGTCATGCCTGGCGAACCGAATCTGCTGCGCGATCTCAGCATTGCCGTTGCGGCGCTGGCCCATGAGCAGAAGCGTGAAATCCATCTTGTGCTTGAGAACGATGACAATCGTGCCGCCCTGCTCGATCCGTCAGGATCGCCCGGCACCTACCGCGCGCAATGGAACGACGACTTTCACCACGCCTGGCATGCTCTGCTGACCGGCGAGTCGAGCGGTTATTATCAGGACTACCGGCAGCCGGTATCTGCGATCGCGCGTGCGCTGGCTGAGGGCTTTGTCTACCAGGGTGAGCCATCAGCACATCGGAACGGCGCGGTGCGCGGTGAACCCAGCCGGCGGCTTCCTTCCATCGCGTTCGTCAATTTTCTTCAGAACCACGACCAGATCGGCAACCGTGCCCGTGGCGAGCGGCTGACAGTCCTCGCTGCGCCCCAAGAACTTGTCTGCGCGCTGACGGTCCTTCTACTCGCACCTTCACCGCCCTTGATGTTCATGGGCGAGGAATGGGGCGCGACGGAACCGTTTCCGTTTTTCTGCGATTTCAGTGGCGATCTCGCCGAAGCGGTGCGCGCCGGACGTCGCCGCGAATTCGCTGCGGCCTATGCAACCGCGCAATCCGTTCCCGATCCTCTCGTTCAGACGACGGTCGACACGGCGAGACTCGACTGGTCGGCCATGGCAGACAAACCGCATCGTGAACGGCGCGCTCTGGTGCGAGACCTCTTGGCCGTGCGGCGCAACGAAGTTGTCCCGGTCATCCCTCGGCTGATCGCCGGCCGAGCGCGCGCCATGATCCGCAATGCCGTGCTCGACGCCTGCTGGCCCGGAGAGCCGTCGCTTCGCATTCTTGCCAATCTGTCGGACAAACTCGCGCCAGCCCCACCTCTCTCGACATCTGCTCGCTGGATTTGGGGAGGCACGCCGGCACAACAGCTCCTGCCATGGGCTGTCCATGCCGCGATCGAGGCCGCCCCATGACGGCCATTCCCCGCGCGACCTATCGCTTGCAGCTGAACAGCCGCTTCACCTTCGACGACGCGGCGGCGATCGTGCCTTATCTCCGCGATCTCGGTATTTCGCATGTCTATGCCTCGCCGTTCCTGAAGGCGCGCAGCGGCAGCAGCCACGGCTACGATATCGTCGATCATAACGCTTTCAATCCCGAGCTTGGCGGCGAAGCAGGATTCCTGCGCATGAGCGACGCGTTGCGCGCAGCAGGACTCGGTCTGATCCTCGACTTCGTTCCCAATCATATGGGTGTCGGACTGGCCGATAACGCATGGTGGCTCGACGTCTTGGAATGGGGTCCGAAATCGCCGCATGCGCGCTCGTTCGACATTGCGTGGGATGCTCTTCCACATCGGCGGCAACCCGGCGTGTTGCTGCCGATCCTTGGCAAACCCTATGGCGACGTGTTGCGGGACGGCGAGTTGACGCTGAAATACGATGCGGCAACCGGCAGCTTTGCAATCTGGTATTTCGACCACAAGCTGCCAGTGAGCCCGCCTGGTTATTCGGAAATTCTCCGCCACATCGTCACCGCGGCTGACGCTGATACGACGAACGCTGGGCGCGCCTTACTCGCGCTCGCCGACACTCAACACGGCCCGCACACGCCGGACCGTCGCGACGCCCCATCATTCAAGGAGCGGCTATCGGCCATCCCCGGCGGTGAGGCCCTCATTGCCCGTGGTCTTTC
>JBQCFU010000737.1:0-3649 GCA_051958775.1 Pseudolabrys sp. | reverse complement strand
TGATCCTGTGATGGGCCATAGGAGAACCCGTTGCAGTGCAATCGGTTCCCAAGCGGAACGGAATGCGGCGCGCAGTTCTTGTGAAGATGCGCAGACGAGGGCTTCCATGGTCGATCCGGCCGAGGCGGCGCGATGGGGCATCGCGCCGGGATTTCATGACGTATTCGGCATGTGGCACGAGACGACGCCTCGTGCGCGCGAGGCGCTGACGGCGGCAATCAGTCGGGGACGCCCGACGCCAGCGGTTCCGGGTCCGGCAGATGGCACGACACGCGCTTATCAATGCGGCGATCGCCGCATGTGGGGGCTCGCCGTGCAACTTTATGCGCTGCGCTCATTCCGCAATTGGGGACACGGCGATTTCGGCGATCTCGCCAGATTGATCGACCTGCTCGCACCGCTGGGTTGCGGCGCAATTGGGCTCAACCCGCTGCACGCGTTATTTCTCGATCGGCCTGACGATGCGAGTCCGTATTCACCGAACAGTCGTGTCTTCCTCAACCCGCTCTATATCGCCATCGATCAGGTCCCTGAATGCCCGGATGCGGCTACGCTGGGCGTGACCGAAAGATTGGCGGAGGTGCGCGCGACGGAGGAGGTGCGCTATGGCGAAGCAGCCGCACTTAAGCTCGTGGCGTTACGATCTGGATATCGCCGCTTTCGTAACACGGCTCATTCGAAGCGCCGACACGATTTCGAGATATTTCGCGCGGAGGCAGGTGAACCGCTGCAACGTTTTGCCGCTTTCGAGGTGTTGCGTCGTCGCTTCGGACAAGTGCCTTGGTGGGAGTGGCCTGAGGACTGGCGCTGGCCGTCACCACCGGCGATCACGCGGGTATTCGACGAAACGGCATCGGAAGACGATCCGGATACCGATCCGCTGTTCCACGTTTATCTGCAATGGCTGGCGGGCCGGCAGCTACAGCATTGCCAGGAGGAGGCACGGCGAGCCGGCATGCCGATCGGTCTCTATGTCGATCTCGCTGTCGGCGTCGATCCTGCCGGCGCCGACGCGTGGGCCGGGCAGGACGAAATGCTGACCGGTGTGTCGATTGGTGCGCCGCCCGACGAATACAATCGTGATGGTCAGAACTGGGGGCTTACCGGTTACAATCCGCAATCGCTGATGGTCTCGCATGGCGCGCCGTTACGCGAGATGCTCGATGCGGTCATGCGCCATGCCGGCGCCATCCGGATCGACCATGTGCTCGGATTGATGCGGCTCTATCTCATTCCGCGCGGTGCAACGGCTGTCGATGGCGCCTATGTCAGCTATCCCTTCGAGGTGTTGCTCGACGTCATCGTCGACGAAAGTCAGCGGCGGCGCTGCGTGGTGATCGGCGAGGACCTCGGCACCGTACCGGAAGGTTTTCGGGATGCGCTCGCGCGGCGCGGCTTATGGTCTTATCAAGTGATGTTGTTCGAGCGCGAACATGGCGGCGGCTTTCGCCATCCGTCGCATTACCGGACGGATGCGCTGACCACTTTCAATACCCATGATCTGCCGACTTTTGCCGGATGGATGGCCGGTCACGATCTGCGCACCAAGCGGGCCTTGAACATCGATCCGGGCGAAAGCGACGATGCGCGCGCGCATTCGCGGCACATGCTGGCGGAAGCCGTTCGGATGACCGGCGGCGGGGAGGGATTTGGCGGAGCTGCCGCGTTTCTGGCGCAGACCCCGGCGCGTCTGGTGATTGTCGCGCTCGAGGATATTCTCGGTGTGGAAGATCAGGTGAACATTCCGGGTACCATCGACGAACATCCGAACTGGCGGCGGCGACTTCCCGTGGCGGTCGAAGCTCTGGCACAGCATGACGGCTTGAAAACCGTTGCGGCAGTTTTCGCTCAGGCCGGCCGCGCTTCCGATTCCGCAAACATCTGACGCATGCGCGCGACATCCGCCTGCGTCGGCAGGCCGGCTTCGTTACCAAGTTTCTGCACCTTGAAAGCAGAAGCGGCGGAAGCGAACCTGAAATGTTCGGACCAGGATTCTGCCGGCCGCATCAGACGCGACCAGAGGTAAGCGCCGTGGAAGATGTCGCCGGCGCCGCTGGTGTCGATGATCTTGTTCGACGGCACGGCAAGGGCAGGTGTCACCTTGGGTTTGCTGTTACCTTCAAACCAAAGCAACCCGTATTCGCCCTGGGTGACGCCACCGACGTGGCATCCGGCCTTGCGCAGATGGTCGAGCATCTGCGGCCCGGAGAGGGACATCTGCTCGCAGAAGCGCTCTGATACGATCGCGACGTCAACATATTTCAGCACGTCTTCCGTATTGTGGCGCACGCTGCCGCCATCGAGCGAGGTGAGGACACCGGCCTCGCGGCACAGCCGCGCGTAATGCAGCGCGGCGTCGGGCTGATGCCCGTCGATGTGGAGCCCGGCAAGGCTATGGATGTCGATCTGCGGAAATGTCTCGAGATGGATGTCATCACGGCAACGGACGATGGCGCGCTTGCCGTCGTTCGGCATGATGAAGGACAGCGACGACTCCTCCACGGCACGGGGATGGATGCTGACCTCGTAGCGCTCCGCCATCTCCAGAAACATGCGCCCGAGCCAATCGTCGGCGTGGGTGGTGATCAGATCGATCGCCATTGCGCCTTCGGCGAGCTTGGCGCAGCAGAATGCCGCGGTGACGGCATTGCCGCCGAACGACACGGCATAGTCCTGCGCCACATATTTCTCGTCGCCGGTCGGAATCCGGTCGGTCAGGAACGTGATGTCGATGTAAGTATGTCCGATAAACAGTGCGCGGGGCAGAGTGCGCAATTTGCCGATCATGCCGTCACCGGGACCCGCCAGATGTCATCCGCATATTCGCGGATCGCACGGTCGGACGAGAACCAGCCCATGCGCGCGGTGTTGAGCACACTCGACTGCCACCACCGGTCGCTATCGCGCCAACGGTCGTCGAGTGTGCGCTGCGCGGCCCAATAGGCGGAGAAATCAGCGGCCACCATGAACGGATCGTAATCGAGGAGCGAGGCGACGATGGGTGCATAACGATTCGGATCGTCGGGCGAAAGTTCACCGCTTTCAAGTGCATCGATGACGCTGGCCAATTCGGGTCCGATCGCATCCTGACCGGCGAAATGATCCCGCCGTCGGGCCGCTACTTCGGCCGCCGTCAGGCCGAAGATGACGACATTCTCCGGACCGACGTGGTCACGGATTTCCACGGTAGCGCCGTCGAGCGTGCCGATGGTGATCGCCCCGTTCAGCGCCAGCTTCATGTTGCCGGTCCCGGACGCTTCCATGCCGGCGGTCGAAATCTGCTCGGAGACATCGGCGGCGCCGACGATACGGGAGGCGATATCGACGCTGTAGTTGGGCACGAAGACGAGCTTGAGCCGGTCGCCGGTGACTGGATCGTTGTTGATCAGCTTGCCGACGTCATAGGCCAGCTTGATGATCAACTTCGCACGTTCGTAGCTGCCAGCCGCTTTGCCAGCAAAGATCTTCACCCGGCTCGGCCAGTCGTGCTGCGGAGCAGCGCGCATCGCGCGCCACAAGGCGATGGTTTCTAGGATGTTCAGGAGCTGGCGCTTGTATTCATGGATGCGTTTGATCTGAACGTCGAAGATTGCGTCGGGATCGACGGAGACGCCGGCGAGCGTTCGCAGCGTCTCGGCCAGCGCCAGCT
>JBQCFU010000736.1:0-3063 GCA_051958775.1 Pseudolabrys sp. | reverse complement strand
CCATGCGCATCACGGTCGTCTCGCCCGCGCCGAGCGCCATCGACAGGATCGGCTGCAGGTTGTCGTAGACGCCGAACTTCTTCACATATTCGGCGACGAGCGGCATGCCGATGTCCTGCGCGAGCCGCACCGTCATCACGTTGCGCGAATGCTCGATGCCGAATCGCAGGGTCGAGGGTCCGTAGAACTTGCCTTCGTAGTTCTGCGGCGCCCAGACGCCCTGCCCGGCGCCCTGATCGATCTCCAGCGGCGCGTCGAGCACCTGCGTCGACGGCGTATAGCCGTTGTCGAGCGCAGCCGCGTAGACGAACGGTTTGAACGACGAGCCCGGCTGACGCAGCGCCTGCGTCGCGCGGTTGAACTGGCTCTGGTCGAACGAGAAGCCGCCGACCATGGCGAGCACGCGACCGGTATTCGGATCCATCGCGACGATGGCGCCCGAGACTTCCGGCACCTGCCGCATGCGGAAATTGCCGTCAGGCTTCGCCGGCTCGACATAGATCACGTCGCCCGGATTGAGCACCTGCGTCACCTTGGTGATCGGCTTGCCGCGCTGCGGGCCTTCCTTGGCCTTGGCCCACTTCACGCCGTCGACGGGAATCAAACCGATGTCGCGCGCCTTGCTGACGCCGCCGCCCGGCTCGCGCGGCGGCTGCAGGCCGATGCGCGCGGTCTGATCATTGACCTCGAGCACCACCGCGAGCTTCCACTGCACGTCGTTGAGCGCGCGCACGTCGGCGAGCTTCACGCCCCAGTCGCCGCTGATGTCGATCTTGGTGACCGGACCGCGATAGCCGTCCTTCTCGTCGAAATTGACGAAGCCATTGACCAGAACCTGCCGCGCCAGTTGCTGCAGCTTCGGGTCGAGCGTGGTGCGGACCGAGAGGCCGCCTTCATAGAGCTTCTTCTCGCCGTAACGTTCGTTGATCTCGCGGCGCACTTCCTCGGCGAAATATTCGGCGGCGAAGATATGCGCGCCGGTGCCGCGCACGGTCACGTCGAGCGGCGCCTTCTTCGCCTTCTCGGCGTCGGCAGCGGTGATCTTTCCGTCTTCACGCATGCGGTCGATGACGTAGTTGCGCCGCTCGATCGCGCGCTCGCGCGCACGGAACGGATTGAGCAGGCTCGGTGCCTTCGGCAGCGCGGCGAGATAGGCCGCTTCCGCGATCGTCAGTTCGTGCACCGACTTGTCGAAATAGAGAAGCGACGCCGCGGCGATGCCGTAGGCGCTGAAGCCGAGATAGATCTCGTTCAGATACAGTTCGAGGATCTTGTCCTTGCTGTAGGTGCGCTCGATCTTCAGCGCCAGCAGCGCTTCCTTGATCTTGCGCGTGAACGACACTTCGTTGGTCAGCAGGAAGTTCTTGGCGACCTGCTGGGTGATGGTCGACGCGCCCTGCGGACGGCGGCTCGATCCCATGTTCTGGAGATACAGGAGACCGGCGCGGGCGATGCCGCCGAAGTCGAGGCCGCCGTGCTCGTAGAAGTTCTTGTCTTCGGCCGACACGAAGGCGTTGACGACCAGCTTCGGCACCGCCTGGATCGGCAGGTACAGACGCCGCTCACGCGCATATTCCGCGAGCAGCGAGCCATCGGCCGCGTGCACGCGCGTCATCACCGGCGGCTCATAGTCCTGGAGCTGCGAGTAATCCGGCAAATCCTTGGAGAAGTGCCACAGCAGGCCCGCGGTTGCGGCCACGCCGACGACGAACAGGATCGTCCCGGCGGCGAACAGGAAGCCCAGAAAGCGGAAGACAAGTTTCATTCAGTGGTCCGGCCATTCGCCCGGGTTCAGCGGCAGTGTGCAGCACGGCTGCGGCGACGACACCCCCGCCGTCATCCGGTCGGCGACCATCCGGCTTGCCATCGTCCGACCTGCTATGCCGCAGGATATGCCTGTCGTTTTTTGTTGAAACTGAGGCCGTCCCACGCCGTCCGCTCCGTTAATTACCGTTGCCCGCGCCCGCCAGCCGGGTCGCGAAGAACGAATCGACAGCCTGAACCATGGAATCGGCCGTGCGCGCGCGCCAGGCTTCCGACATCAGTTGCTTGAGGTCGTCCTTGGTCGAGACGTAGCCGAGTTCAAGCAGCACCGAGGGAACGTCCGGCGCCAGCAGCACGCGGAACCCCGCCGACTTCAGCGGGTGCTTATGCATGCGGGCGACCCGCTTCATCTCGTTGACCAGCCCCGCCGCGAACTTGGCCGAGAACGCCTTGGTCTCGCGCTGGGTCAGGTCGATCAGGATATCGGCGACGTCGTTGGGTTCGGCGGCGAGGTCGACGCCGGAAATCACGTCGGCGCGGTTTTCCGCTTCGGCCAGCCGCGCCGCCTGGGCGTCGGAGGCTTTCTCCGACAGCGTGTAGACAGTCGCGCCTTCCGCCTCGCCCTCACCTTTCGGCAGCGCGTCGGCATGAATCGAAATGAACAGCGCCGCCTGCCGCTGACGCGCGAACTTCACGCGGCCGGCCAGCGGAATGAAAGTGTCGTCGGTGCGGGTCATGGCGACCCGGTATTTGCCGCTCTTTTCCATGCGGTCACGCAGCATGGTGGCGAAATCGAGCACGATCGTTTTCTCGACCACCGACCCTGCCTTGGTGCCGGTGTCGATGCCGCCATGACCGGGATCGATCACGATCAGCGGCCGCGGATCGCCGGCACTGCGCACGGTCGCCGGCGGCGGCTCGGGACGGCGCTGTTCGGCGCGCTGCCGGTTGGCGAGCGCGAGATCGCGCATGAAGGCATCACGGTCGGTAGCGGCGAGATCGAGCACCATCCGTGCCGGCAGGCCGTCGGCGGCCGGCAGCACGAACGCCTTGTCGACCCGGACCGGCCCCTTGGTGTCGATCACCACCCGCGCCCCGCCCTGCATGACGAGGCCGTAGCGGAACGCCTTGATCAGGCCACGACCGGTCTCGCCGGTCTTGGCCGGCAGACGGAAAGCAATCTGCGGCAGGTCAACGACCACCCGATAGGGCGACGCCAGGGTGAACACGGAGAGATCGATCCTGTCGGTCAGGTCGAAAATCAGGCGGGTTTGCCGGTCGTCGCCGGCCAGCCGGACG
>JBQCFU010000735.1:0-2008 GCA_051958775.1 Pseudolabrys sp. | reverse complement strand
TGCGGCACTTGTCTCGACAGACAGTCGTGACATTGCACCGTGAGGGGATCATGCGTATCCGGATAGTGACCCTGGCCAGCCCGCTGCTCGCCGCCGCTGCACTCATGGCGACCACGCAGCTTTCCAGCGCCCAGTCTTTGTTCGCCGCTTTTGACGCGCCGCGTGCCGTGACCGCGCAGCCGGCAGCACCCGCTTATGACGAAATGGACGCAATCGAAGGCGAGGACGCACAGCTCCCCGCCAATCTGCAGCGACAGATCGTCAACTACGACACGCGCGAAGCGCCCGGCACCGTCATCATCGACACGCCGCACACCTATCTCTATCTCGTGCTCGGCGACGGCAAGGCGATGCGCTACGGCATCGGCGTCGGACGCGAAGGATTCACCTGGGCCGGCGTGCAGCACATCGCGCGCAAGGCGGAATGGCCGGACTGGCATCCGCCGGCCGAGATGATCGCGCGCCAGCCCTATCTGCCGCGCTTCACCGCCGGCGGCCCGGGCAATCCGCTCGGCGCCCGCGCCATGTATCTCGGCAATACGATGTATCGCATCCACGGCACCAACGATCCGACGACGATCGGCAAGCAGGTGTCGAGCGGCTGCATCCGTCTCACCAATGACGACGTGATCGATCTGTTCAACCGCGTGCAGATGGGCGCCAAGGTCGTCGTGCTGCCGCAGACCGTGCAGGCCAGGGCGAAGACCCGGACGCACGAACATCTCGCCGCACAGCGCGCGACCGATGACGTTTCGTCTTATGCGCCGCAGCCGGCCGCCAGCCGCGCTGCCCGCACCTGGGCCACCATCAGCCCCGGCATCTACTGATCTTTCCGTTCTCGATCCTCCAAACCTCCTTCGCCCGGTTTACGCCGGGCGATTTTTTTTGGGCGCTTGACGGCCGTCGTTGCAGCGTCGTAGCGACAGGGCGAAAACATCACGCACGAGAAGCACATGAGCACCGATCCCTCGCCGATGCCGGAAATTCCGCCCGCGCTGCGCGCGCTGATGGCCGAGATCGGCCCGCGCTGGGGGCATGACCGGCGCAACAACATCAAGCGGATGAATGACGAGTTCAGCCAGCTTCTGGCTTCGGCGCCGCGCGATGGCGTGGCGGTGACGCGCGACGTGCGCTACGGCGCACACCCTCGGCAGGAATTCGATATCTATGCGCCGGTCGCCGGCGGCAAAGCGCGCCCGGCCCTTCTGTTCGTTCACGGCGGCGCGTTCCTCGACGGACATCGCAACCGCACCGAGACGGTCTACTCCAACGTGCTCTATTACTTCGCGCGACACGGGGTGGTCGGCATCAATATCGGCTATCGCATGGCAGACGACACGCCGTATCCGGGAGCCACGGACGACATCGCCACGGTCGTGCGATGGATACGCGAACACGCGGACGAATACGGCATCGATCGCGATCGCATCTTTCTCATGGGCCAGTCCGCCGGCAGCGCCCATGCGGGCAGCTATGCCTACGACAAACGCTTCCACCCGGCGGAGGGACACGGACTGCGCGGATTCATCACCGTGAGCGGTCGTGTGCGCGCCGACGTCTCGCCGGAAAACCCGAACGCCGACAGGGTCAAGCTGTACTACCAGACCGATGACGCGGTGAAACTCGACAAGGTCTCCCCGCTCTCGCATGTGGACGCCGACAGCGTCGCCACCTTCGTCGCCTGGGGCGAATATGAAAATCCGCTGCTCGATATCTATGGGGCGGAACTGGTGTACCGGCTCGGCCAGGCGAAGCGGCGGACGCCGCAGATGATGTGGCTGAAGGGGCACAACCACACATCAATGATCGCGCATTTCAATACGGCCGACGACCAGCTTGGCCGCGCGATCCTCGCTTTCATCGACAATCCGACCTGATCGCCGGCAAATTGCCGCCGATTCCAGCCATTAGCGCCGCTGGTGGGGAACCGGCGCGTCAGATTACCGATTTTTAACAAGGGTCAATTTGCCGCATGCGGTAAGCAATGGGGAATAACAACAAGCGCGCC
>JBQCFU010000734.1:0-3527 GCA_051958775.1 Pseudolabrys sp. | reverse complement strand
ACGCTGTGGCACGTAATTTTGCCCGGCGTGCTCGGGCATGTGCTGACCGGATTGCGGCTCGCCATCGGCATCGTCTGGATCGTGCTGGTGCCGTGCGAGATGCTCGGCGTCTCGGCCGGGCTTGGTTATTTCATTCTCGATACCCGCGACCGCCTCGCCTATTCCGAGCTCATGGCCACCGTGCTGCTGATCGGCATTCTCGGCTTCCTGCTCGATGTCGGCGCCCGCGCGCTTTATCAGGCGGCGACGCGCAGTCACGCCTGACGCCAAAAGCCGATCTGGCGAAGCTAGGCTTTTCGCCCGTGACTCGCGATGAGCGCCAGCAGCGCGCGAGCCGTTTTCCCGGCCGCGCGGTTGCGATGCTGCACCACATAGAACGGCCGGCTCGGCAGATCGAAGCGCAGCCGCCGCAAGGTTCTGGCGCGCAGCCCTGAATTGACCACCAGTTCCGAGATTGCGGTCGCGCCCGCCCCGGATTCAACGGCGGCGCGGATCGCCTCGTTGGAGGGCAGTTCGATCACGGTCTTCAGCTCCGCTGGATCGACTCCGGTCTGGCGCAACGCCGTTTCGAATTCCGATCGCGTGCCGGAGCCCGGCTCACGCAGCACCCACGGAATCTCTTTCAATTTGGACGGACTGACGCGGCTGCGGCCAGAACCGGGATAATCGGCAGCGACCACCACCGCCAACCGATCTTCGCCGATCGCGCGCGTTTCCAGCGCGGCATCAGCGACGGCGCCCTCCACAAAGCCGAGATCCACAATCCCCTCGCCGACGGCCTGCGCCACCTGCGCGGTATTGCCGATGCCGAGAGCGACCTCGATACCCGGATAGGCCTGTTTGAACGCGACGAGATATTTCGGCAGCCAGTAGTTGGAAATGGTCTGGCTGGCGCGCACGGTCAGTACGCCGCGTTTCAAGCCAGCCAGCTCGTTCAGCGTCAGCTCGGCGGCAGCGGCGCGCGCCAGCACTGCTTTTGCTTCTGCGAGGAAAATCCGGCCCGCTGGCGTCAGCGCAATGCGTCGTCCGATCCGGTCGAACAATTGCGTGGCGTGGCGTTCCTCCAGCGCGGCGATGGCCGCACTGGTGGCCGACTGGGTCAGGTTCAAGGCGCGGGCGGCCTCGGTGACGTGCTCCCGCTCCGCGACGGCGATGAAGATGCGTAGCTGATCGAGGGTCAATTCACCGT
The DNA here is from genome assembly GCA_051958775.1 of Pseudolabrys sp. GTDB lineage: Bacteria > Pseudomonadota > Alphaproteobacteria > Rhizobiales > Xanthobacteraceae > Pseudolabrys. The sequence continues at coordinate 2,338 of JBQCFU010000734.1, read as the reverse complement.
CATCCGGGCCATTTCACCACCAGCAGGCTGAGACCCGCGATGATCAACCAGGAGAGCGCGCCGAGCAACAGCGGCTTGGCACCGGTGGCCTTGATCCGGCGCAGGTCGAGTTCGACCCCCATAGCCGCCAAGGCAATGCACAGCAAGAGACTGGTCACCGCGGTCACCGGCACACGGATCTGTTCGGGAATGGTGACAAGGCTGTTGAACACCACGCACAACATGAAGCCGACCACGAACCACGGGAACGGATTGCGCATCTGCGTCGCACCGGTCTTGCAGCTGATCCGCCGCGCGATGATCCCGACCGCCAGCATCATCGGCGCCAGCATCAGGATACGTGCGAGCTTGGTGACGGTCGCGGTTTCGCCCGCCACGCTGCCGTTCTGGAACGCTGTTGCGACGACCTGTGCCACTTCATGCACCGACGCGCCGGTCCACAGGCCGAAGTCCACCGGGCTCAACCCCAGCAGCCCCGGCAGCAGCGGATATAGAAACACCGCCAGAGAGCCGAAAAGTGTGATGCACCCGACCGCATAGGCGATGTCTTCGTCTTCCGCCTCCACCACCGCGCTGGTGGCGATGATCGCCGATGCGCCGCAGATCGAGGTGCCGGAGGCAATCAGGCAGGCGAGCGCCGGCCGGATATTCAAGAGTTTGCCGAGCCAGAGAGTCGCACCGAAGGTGACGGTCACGGCGGCGACGATCAGCACCACACCCACGGTGCCGATCTGCACGATCTGCTGCACGGTCAGTTGCAAGCCGATCAGCACCAGCGCGAACCGAAGTAATGGCCGCTGACAGAAGCTGATCCCGGGCTTCAGCCGCGCAGACGCGCCGAAGATCGCCCGGAACAGCACACCGAGCAGGATCGCGATCAGGAACGGGCTCGCGATCAGCGTCCCGGGCAGAAGCTTCACCCCATAGGCGAGCAGCGCAAATCCTGTCGCGAGTCCGACACCGGGTGCCAGCGTGCCGATCAGGTGCCGGAGATCGATCCGGCGGACGGTTTCGGACAGCGAAGAATTTGAAGGTGATTTGGCGGTATCGGCGTGGGTCATGCGGAGCCTCGAAAAACGGCCCGCTGATCGCAGATCGAACCAATCGGCTCCAACGCATATTAGTGGTCGGATTGATCGGAAATTCTTGTGAGGACGCCCCGCACGGATGCGTTGAACGAAAGCCCAGCCCCCACATTCGGCGAATAACATCGCAGGTTCGCAGCAACCGGAACTGCGGCCTATCGCCCGGCACCTGCCATTGCTACAAGGCGCGCCGGGGCCTGTAGCTCAACGGTTAGAGCCGACCGCTCATAACGGTCTGGTTGCAGGTTCGAGTCCTGCCGGGCCCACCAAACGCTCCTCCTCCATCGGTTTTCCGGAATTCCGCCGACCCGCCGCCAGGCGGAACGCACGCCGCCGTCCGGCCGTTGCCCTCCTCAGAAGGAAGAGAGCAATGGCGCCGGAGGATCGCTCCCCGGCGAGCCGGACCGTTGCCGCGGTGCCGGACTCGCCAGACGTGCATCTCGCTGATTGCGCGAGGGCCGGTTGCTTCTCGCCTCTTGCGCGACTCAGCTATGAGAGGCGCATGTTTCCCACTCTTCGGCTTCTGCTGGCCGGGGTCTCCGCACTGTTCCTCGTAACGCTGGGCGCTCTCAGCCTCACGTCCACTTCGCCGCCGGGCGTGTCGGCGCGCGTGGTCACGGCTGCGTTCGCGCTGCGGGGGCCGCTGATCAGCGCCGACGACCATCCGGAATGGCGACCGTTCCTGGTGCAGGCCGCGTCGCGGCGGGCGAACGAACTCGCCAAGCTGCGCGACCTGCCGGAGCGGGATGCGCCGAATGGCCCCTATCTGCGCTGGGTCAGCCTGCCGGCGACGCCGCAGGATCACGCTCCGGCCGAGGCGGTCGAGACTCTGAACGACATCCCGAGCGCAACCCTGCCGATGGATATCGGCGAGGCCAGTTCGACGGAATTGCCGGTCGGCCCGGTCGAGGAAACAGCGCCGCCGCCGGTGCCGCTGCGGGCGTTGCAATCGGCGATCGACGCCCTGCCGCCGGTCGGCCCCGAGGAAACGGTTCAGGCCGCGGATGACGTCACCGGTTCGGTGCCGGCAGCTCTGCACAAACCGGTGATGCTGCCACGCGCCCGCACCGGCATGACCACCGCGGCGCCGAAGCGGGTGCAGAAGCCGCGGCGCAAGGTAATGCGGCGCGCCCGTGCCGCCGCCGTTGCCCCGGCGCAGCCGCAGACGACGAATTCTTTGGGCACGTTGTTCGGGCAGAGCCAGGCGCCGGCGGTGACGCCGCGCTAGAAATGACGAAGGCGCCGGACTGTCC
>JBQCFU010000733.1:0-2493 GCA_051958775.1 Pseudolabrys sp. | reverse complement strand
CTCCAGCATCGGGTGATTGGAGAAGCCGATCTTGCTATCGACGCGCAGCACCTGCATCTTGGTCTGCATGCCTTGAAACTGGATGCCGTGGTCGGACGCTTCGAGCCGGACGCCGTCGAGCATGCTGAAGAAATCGTAGTGCCACCACGAACGGCGGAATTCGCCGTCGGTCGCAAGCTGCAGGCCGATCTCTTCCTGCTTCTTGATGATCTTCTCGATCTCGCGGTCCTCGACCTCCTTCAATTGCGCGTCGGTGATTTCCTTCTTCTCGTGCTTGGCACGCGCTTCCTTGATCGGAGCAGTACGCAGAATCGAGCCGACGTGGTCGGCGCGGAAGGGGGGCTTGGTCCGTTGCATGATCGAATTTCCTCCTGAAAACGTTGACCCGCTATGACACGGGCTCTTGATTGGGAAGCTTTTGGTCGGGACGAGTGATAGCACGTCCGGACGCGATTGGAGCTACGACTGACGCATAACGCGCCGTCTCAATCAGCCCGCCGAACGAAAAATAATGCGGCGCGACAATGCCCAGCGCCGGAGCGGCAGGGCGCAACGCATCGAGGATGGCATCCGGTCCGATCCGACCGGCCCGCGCCAGAGCCAAGGCGGCACCGGACATCAAGCCCTGTGCCGAGGCAGCCACCCCGCAGCGCGCCGCATAGCGCAACAGCGCCGTCAGCTTGGTTGGTCCGGCGAGACCGATATGCACCGGCACTGTCGCTCCCTCCTCACGCAGGCTGCGCACGAAGGCAATGATCGGCTCGGCGGAAAAGGCGAACTGGGTGACGATATGCGTCCGCAGTCCCGCATCGCGGGCCGCCGCGAGCTTGTCGCGAAGCGCGCGCACCAGCGTCTCTGCCGGGACGACCGGATGACCTTGCGGATGTCCGGCGACACCGATTTCTTCGATCCCCACGGCACGCCAATCAACGTTACGGATCAGCGCCAGCGCATCGGCATAAGGCCCAACCGGCTGCGGAATGTCTCCACCGATCACCAGCACGCGGCGCATGTCGGCTTCGCCGCAGGCACGCCTCAAGCATTCCGCCAGACCATCAGCCGACACGATCCGCCGCGCGCCGAGATGCAGCACCGGTTCGAGCCCGGCGCGACGCACGGCGATGGCGAGATCGGACATCTCGCCTAGCGTCTGCGACGGGACGTGGCTCAGATAGAGCGGCTGGCCGGGCGGCACCAGCGCGGCAAGCCGCGCCAGTTCATCCGCCGACGGCCGTGTCGCCTCCAGCGTATAGGCGTTCACGCTCACTCCCGGCGGCGGGAGACAACGAACGACTCGTCGTAGAACCACAGCCCGCCGTGCTGCTGCAGCACTTCGCGTGTCGCCTCGATGTAGCGGCGGTCGGCATTGACGTCGGCGAGCCGATCGTCCTCGACCTGCGCCACATAGATCGCCGCGTTCCACGCTGCGAGCAACGTCGACGTACCGATCGACGCGGAGATTTCCGACGGCAGCGTATGCATGTCGTAGCGGAACAGCGAACGCTGATCGGAATAGGCGTTGAAGTTGAGATCGCGCGCCGAGGCGCCAAGCTCATTCTTCACCGCCTTGAGCAGATCGTGGCGACTGTGCGCAAACGGATTATCCTCCGGCCAGATCCTGTGGATCAGATCCATGCCCGGATCGTGACCGTAGGAATGGATCGCGATCATCCGGCCGCCCGGCCCCAGCGACCGCGCCAGCGGCGCCAACACGCGCTTCGCCTTGAACTCAAGCGAAGCCCGCGCACGATAGGGCTGCGACGCGATCACCAGATCGTAGTCCGCAGTAGTGCCGCCCGGCTTCGGAATGATCGGATCGAGCAGGAAGCGGTGGTCCTCGCGATAAAGCACCAGGATCACCGGGCGCTCGTAAACCGGATTGCCGCTCTTCTGCGACACCTTCGCCTTCCAGTTCTCGGCGAGGAACGGTTCGAGCGCGGTGATCTGCTCCTCGAAGCCATGCGACGACGTGCCGGTAAGCGGGACTTCCTTCCACACGGTGCTCGCCGCCGCACTCAACGACTTCACGGCGAGCCATGGCGCTTCGGCGTAAGCGAGGTTGGTCAGCACCAGCACCGTCGAAGGATGCTCGTGGAAGCGGTCCGCCATCTTCTGCATGGTCAGGCGGATATCTTCGAGACTGATCTCCTTGCCGACGATGTAGAATGGCGTGTGCGGAAACTTGTCGTGCATCTGCCGCATCACGCGCGACAGCACGGTGCCGTCACCGACACCGGCGTCGAACACGCGCAACGCCGGCGGGCGCGGATGCAGGCTGCTGAGCTCAAGCCCGATGCGGTTCGCGATCTGCCACTTCTCCGAGCAGGTATTCACGAACAGCAGATATTTCTGCCGGTTGTCGAAGAAACGGAAGTTGCGCTGCGGATCGTCCTTGTCGACCGGCGGCGCGCCGGGCGGCGCCATGGTCTGACGCGGCGGCTCGGGTGGCCGCGCGGGAATCCCGGTGGACAGCGGCACCATGTGCCGCACGCC
>JBQCFU010000732.1:0-2114 GCA_051958775.1 Pseudolabrys sp. | reverse complement strand
CCGCGATGCCGACGCGGCCTCGGTGGAGCTGGCGCATGAGCGCGGGCCGTGCCCGGACGCGCTGGAGCGCAACGTCATGGCGCGCTTCAGCCACAAGATCGCGATCGCGCCGACCGCGTCGATCAGCATCATCTGCGGCGGCACCAGCGCCTGCGTCGAGCCGATCCCGGCGAATATCTACACGCACAAGACGCTGTCTGGGGCGATCTCGGTGCGCAATCCGCATCTCGCGAAATTGCTCGCTGCCAAGGGCCTGGACACGCCGGATGTCTGGCAGTCGATCATCGAACACGAAGGCTCGGTGGCGCATCTCGATGCACTGACCGAACACGAGCGCGCGACCTACCGCACCGCGTTCGAGATCGATCAGCGCTGGGTGGTCGAGCTGGCGGCGGACCGCTCGCCGTTCATCTGCCAGAGCCAGTCGATCAATCTCTACATTCCCGCCGATGTCGAGAAGTGGGACCTGCACATGCTGCACTGGAGCGCGTGGAAGCGCGGCGTGAAGAGCCTCTACTACTGCCGCTCCAAGTCGATCTCCCGCGCGGGCTTCGCCGGCCAGTTGGAGAAAGCCGAGAAGACCGAGAGCGCGCTCGGCGTACCGGCCCGCACCGATTACGAGGAGTGCCTCGCATGTCAGTGACCGGTTTGGGACACGTCGATCCGCGCACGCTGATCGGCAAGGGCCGCGTCGGGCTGCTCGATGCGACCGGCACCTACGATGTCGATCGTTATTCGTGGGCCTATGAATTCTGGAAGCGCCAGCAGCAGACGCACTGGATGGGCGAGGAGGTTCCACTCGGCGCCGACCTGAAGGATTGGGCGTCCGACCGGGTGACTGAGAACGAGCGGGCGCTGCTGACGCAGATTTTCCGGTTCTTCACGCAATCGGACATCGAGGTCGGCGACAATTACCTCAAGCGCTACATCCCGATCTTCCAGCCGCTCACCGTGCAGATGATGATGGCCGCCTTCACGAATATGGAGACTGTGCACATCGATGCGTATGCGCTGCTGCTCAAGACGCTCGGCATGCCGAAGACCGAGTTCGAGGCGTTCCGGGATTATTCGGAGATGCGCGCCAAGGCCGACTACATGCACCAGTTCGGTGTCGGCACGGTCTCCGACGTGGCGCGGACGCTGGCGATGTTCGGCGCGTTCACCGAAGGCATGGCGCTGTTCGCCAGCTTCGCGATGCTGCTCAACTTCCCGCGCCACAACAAGATGAACGGCATGGGCCAGATCGTGAGCTGGTCGGTGCGCGACGAAAGCCTGCATTGCGAAGGCGTCATCAAGCTGTTTCACGAATGGCACCGCGAGACCGGCGCCGTCACCAATGCGGTGCGCGACGACATCATCGATGTCGCCAGGACGATGGTGCAGCTCGAGGAGAATTTCGTCGATCTCGCCTTCGGTCTCGGCAAGATCGAGGGCATGACGGCGGGAGAGATCCACGCCTATGTCCGCTATGTCGCCGACTGGCGGCTGACGCAGCTCAGGCTGACCCCGGTGTTCGGCTATTTCGAGACGGCGGAGGGCGGCTACCGGCAGGTCAAACCGCATCCGCTGCCGTGGCTGGTCGAAATCCTCAACGGCGTCGAGCACGCCAATTTCTTCGAGCAGCGGGCGACGGAATACTCAAAAGCCGCGAGCCGGGGCAGTTGGGATGGTGACAGCGGCGTCTGGGCGGAGTTCGGCCGCAGACAGGGCGCCGGTGGCGCGATGGCCGCTCAGCGCGAGGCGGGCGGATAGCCGCGGGAGCGGCATTTCGGCCCGGGACCGCGCATATAGTGCTTCTCGGGCCGGTACGGATGGGTGAGCCGGGCGACCAACTGGCCGACCTGTCCGGCGGCGCGCGCCAGCGGGCGCGGCAAATGCGTCAAAAGGGTCACGGCCAGTCTTGCTGTGGTCATCGCAGCACCCAGTACAGTCACTCGCTCCGTGGCCGGCATGGTCATCATCCCATGCCGCCATCCTTATCTTGGTCGCGCCGGGCGCGGCCGAGGTTCATGCCGTCAACCCTAATGGGGCAAGCCTAGGCACCAGGTCTTAACGCCCGGTCGCTGGCGCGCCCGCGGCGGTGTGTTTTGACGCACAGCCTTTCCATTTGGTGT
>JBQCFU010000731.1:0-4637 GCA_051958775.1 Pseudolabrys sp. | reverse complement strand
GCTGGCTTTCGCGCTCCACATAGATCGTCTGCTCGATCCGCACGCCGCCGCCGCGCAGTTCCTTCCACTGTTCGGTTTCAACCGTGGACTGATACGGCAGTTCCTGATGCAGCCGCTCGAACAGCTTTTCGCGGGTCACTTCCGCCGCAAGCTGGCGCATCGGCGCATCCGAAAGCTGATCCGGCGGATAAAGATAAGGACCGGGCTGCATGCGTGCCGCCAGCGCAGCTTTCAGATCGGCGACGCCGTCGCCGGTCAGCGCCGAGATCATGAAGGTCGCCTGGAACGCGATGCGATTGTTGATGTCCTGCGTCAGTTTCAGCAGCGCATCCTTCGGCACGACATCGATCTTGTTGAGGATCAGCACCTTCGGCTGCGCCACCTCGGCAAGCTTGGTCAGGATCGCGTCGACCTCTTCATCGATGCCTTTGCGCGCATCGATCAGGAGCGCCACAAGGTCAGCGTCATGCGCGCCGGTCCAGGCGGTGTTGACCATGGCGCGGTCGAGCCGGCGCTTCGGGGCGAAGATGCCGGGCGTATCGACGAAAATAAGTTGCGAGTCGCCTTCCATGGCGATGCCGCGGATCAGGGCGCGCGTCGTCTGCACCTTGTGCGAGACGATCGTCACCTTGGCGCCGACCAGCGCATTCAGCAGCGTCGACTTGCCGGCATTGGGCGCGCCGATCAGCGCGATGAAGCCGCAACGCGTGTCACCGCTGGGATGATGCTCGTCGGACATGCGTCTTTAAACCTCGAATTTGTCCGGGTTGATGCCTTCGTGCTCCAGCATCGCGGCTGCAGCAGCCTGCTCGGCCGCGCGCTTGGACTTGCCGGTGCCTTCGACATCGGCCTTGCCCGGCAGCACAACCGCCACCTTGAAGACCGGATTATGATGCGGACCGGTACGGCCGGTCTCCCGATAGGTCGGCGTGGGCAGGCCGCGCGCCTGCGCCCATTCCTGCAGCATGGTCTTGGCATCGCGCAGCGGCTTCGTCGGCTTCAGGAGCCGCTCATGCCAGAATTTCTCGATCACCGCGGCGGCGGCGGTGTAACCGCCGTCGACAAAGACCGCGCCGACCAGCGCCTCGCACATATCGGCAAGGATCGTGGTGCGGCGGCGTCCGCCCGCCTGCGACTCGGAATTGCCGAGCAGCATCGCCGGGCCGAGATCCATGTCACGGGCGATATCAGCGCAAGTGTCTTTACGGACCAGATCGGCCAGCCGCCGCGACAGCTCGCCTTCATTCGCTCTCGGAAAAGCGCGGAACAGCATGTCGGAGACCACCAGCCCGAGCACGTGGTCGCCGAGAAATTCGAGCCGTTGATAGCTGGCGATGCGGTTACCGCCGCTCGCCGCCGAAATGTGCGTCAGCGCACGCTCGAGCAGCGTCTTGTCGGTGAACTGATAACCGATCGTGGATTCGACGTCGGGACGAACCTTTGCCTTACGGCTCATCGGACCAACGTGAACAAACGGCTCCAGCGCACCGAGATCGGCCAGCGCCAGAACTCATAGGCGCGCTCGCCTTCGTGAACGGAGAAGAAAATGAGCTGGGCCTTGCCGACCAGATTCTCGAACGGCACAAATCCGACCTGCGAGAAGCGGCTGTCGGTGGAGTTGTCGCGGTTGTCACCCATCATGAAATATTCGTTGGGCGGCACGGTGTAGACCTGCGTGTTGTCGGCAAAGCCGTTTTCCACCAAGTCGAGCGTGTAATAGCTCACGCCGTTCGGCAGCGTCTCGCGCCAGCGCTTGACGTGGACCGGCCGCGGCCCCTCGTCCGTCTCGATGTAATCCTCGGCCGGCTCGCGCTTGACCGGCGCTCCATTGATGTGCAGCACGCCCTCGATCACCTGGATCTTGTCACCGGGCAGGCCGATCACGCGCTTGATGTAATCGGTCGAGGTGTCCTTCGGCAGCCGGAAGACGACGACGTCGCCGCGCTCGGGGGCCGAGCCAAAAACGCGGCCCGAGAACAAGGGCGGCGACAACGGCAGCGAGAACTGGCTGTAACCGTAGCTGTATTTCGAGACGAACAGGTAATCGCCGACCAGCAGCGTCGCCTTCATCGATCCCGAGGGAATATTGAACGGCTGGAACAGGAAGGTGCGGATCACCAGCGCGATGATGAGCGCGTGAAAAATGACCTTTACGGTTTCGGCAACGCCGCCATCTTTCCGTTTGGAACCGGATGTCACGCTCATCTCACTCTCTCGTCTGGGAAAAATCGGCGCCCCGCGACCTTTTATCCGGTGCCGGAACACCACGCAATGAAACGCCGGGACAGCCGGCAAACTTGGCGCTGTTTTCGTGGCGGATTCACGGCCTCGTGATGGCATCCGGCGCGCCCGTCGCGGGCTCGGCCGAAATGATGACGAAAGCCTGGGCCATCGGCCCCTCGTCGGCAATGGTGAGGTCGATCCGCGCCACATGGCCGGGCGGCGTGATCGCTTCGAGACGGCGCAGCGCCCCGCCGGTCAATTTCATGGTTGGGCGGCCGGACGGCAGGTTGACCACGCCCATGTCGCGCCACCAGACGCCCTTGCGGATGCCGGTGCCGAGCGCCTTGGCGCAGGCTTCCTTGGCGGCAAAGCGCTTGGCGTAGGTCTCGACGCGATTTTTGCGGCGCTCAGCCTTAGCGCGCTCGATATCGGTGTAGACCCGCTGCAGGAAGCGGTCGCCGTGACGCTCGAGCACCGCCGCGATGCGCCGCGCGTCGGTGATGTCCGATCCAAGGCCGAGGATCATGCCCGCCCCGTCGCTATGACCGCCGCCTTGCGACCGCGCACGATCGCGTCCTTCATCAAGCCAATCGCACTGGGGAGGCCATCGAACACGGCTTCGCCGATCAGGAAGTGGCCAATATTGAGTTCGGCGATCGCCGGCAGCGCCGCGATCTGCTCCGCGGTATCGAATGCGAGACCGTGGCCGGCGTGCACTTCGAGGCCAAGTTTCGCCCCCAGCGCCGCCCCCTCCACAATCCGCGTCCACTCCGCCGCGGCGCGATCCGCGTGACCATCCGCGAGTGCGTCACACCAGGCGCCCGTGTGCAGTTCGATCACCGGCGCGCGCAACGCGGCGGCCGCTTCGATCTGCGCCGGATCGGCGGCGATGAACAGCGAGACACGAATACCGGCGCCGCGTAACTCGTCGATCATCGGCGCAAGCTGCGCGCGCTGACCGGCGGCATCGAGCCCGCCCTCGGTCGTGCGCTCCTCGCGCCGTTCCGGCACGATGCAAGACGCATGCGGCGCGGTTCGCAACGCGATCGCCACCATCTCCCGCGTCGCTGCCATCTCGAAATTCAGCGGCTTGTCGATTTCGGCCTTCAGCCGCGCCATGTCGTCGTCGCGGATATGACGACGATCCTCACGCAGATGCGCGGTGATGCCGTCCGCGCCGGCGGCGATGGCGAGCTTCGCCGCGCGCACCGGATCCGGCAGACGGCCGCCGCGGGCGTTGCGGATGGTGGCCACATGGTCGACGTTGACGCCGAGCCTCGGAATAGCAGGCATGGTCATGGGTTCAGCCGTTCACCCGCTCGACCTTGGCGACGACGGGCTTGGCGCGTAGTTGCGCGATGATCGCGGTGAGATGTTTGAGATCATAGACCGACAGATCGATGGTCATGTCGGTGAAATCCGGCGCGCGGCGCGCCATGCGGATATTGTCGATGTTGCCGTCGTTCTCGGCGATCACCTGGGTGATCTGCGCCAGCGAACCGGGCTCGTTCACCGACTGCACGGCAAGCTGCGCCGGGAAGCGCTGCGGCGGGCCGTCGTCATCCCAGCGCACGTCAAGCCAGCGCTCCGGTACGTCCTCGAACTCGCTGAGCGACGGCGAGTGGATCGGATAGATCGTGATCCCCTCGCCCGGATTGAGGATGCCGACAATGCGGTCGCCAGGCACCGCACCGCCGTTCGGCGCAAATCGCACCGGCAGATCGGAGTTGATGCCGCGGATCGGGATCGCCGGCGTGCCGACAGGTTCGGGCGTGCTGGCGCGCGACGGCTTGAACCGCTTGAGATTGAACCAGCGGCTGCCGCTGCTCTGCGCTTTCTTCTTGGCGCGCGCGGCGGCCAATTCTTCCTTGAAATCCGGATACATCGCACGCGCGACGTCGGATGCTTTCAATTCGCTGCGGCCGACAGCCGACATCACGTCTTCCACCGACGCACGCGCCAGACGCGGCAGCGCGGCGGTGAGCTTGTCTTCGACATAAGCAAGACCCGCACGCTGGAACAGGCGCTCGACGATACGGCGGCCGAGGCCCGCATACTGGCTGCGCACGGCGACGCGCGTCGCGCGTCGGATCGCGGCGCGCGCCTTGCCGGTAACGACCAGCGACTCCCAGGCCGCCGGCGGCGTGGTCTGCGTCTTCGACGTGATGATCTCGACTTCGTCGCCATTGCCGAGTTCGGACACGAGCGGCGCGATCTTGCCGTTGATCTTGGAGCCGACCGCGGTGTTGCCGATATCGGTATGCACAGCGTAAGCGAAATCGATCGGCGTCGCGCCGCGCGGCAACGCGATCAGCGCGCCCTTCGGCGTGAAGCAGAACACCTGATCCTGGAACAGTTCGAGCTTGGTGTGCTCCAAGAACTCTTCCGGGTTCGAGCCTTCCGACAGCATCTCG
>JBQCFU010000730.1:0-4250 GCA_051958775.1 Pseudolabrys sp. | reverse complement strand
GCGCCGCAGCGAGATTGGCCTGCGAGCGCAGGATGATGCCGTCGTCGACGATCTTCAGCGCATTGGCGGCGAGCGTCGCGCCGGTCGTCGTGATGTCGACGATCAGTTCCGCGGTGCCTGCGGCCGGCGCGCCTTCAGTTGCGCCCGCGCTTTCGACGATCCGGTAGTCGGCGATGCCGTGCCGCGCGAAGAATGCACGCGTGAGATTGATGTATTTCGTCGCCACGCCCGGCTTGCGGTTGTGATGCTGGCGGAACGCGGTCGCGACATCGTCGAGGTCGGCCATGGTGCGGACATCGATCCAGGCCTGCGGCACGGCGACGACCACGGTGGCATGGCCGAAACCGAGCGGCTCGATCAGCACGATGCGGCGATCGGCATCGCGGATCATTTCGCGTACCAGGTCTTCGCCCGTCACGCCGAGATGCACCATGCCTTGCGCAAGCTGCTGGGTGATTTCCGACGCCGACAGATAGGCCACTTCGACACCGTCGAGACCATCAATGGCGCCGCGATAGTCGCGTGCACCGCGCGGCTTCACCAGCGGCAGGCCAGCGCGGGCAAAGAATTTCTCGGTGTTCTCCTGCAGCCGGCCCTTGGCCGGGACAGCGAGGATCAGCGGCGCGCTCATGGCCGTCCCTCCGTCTTCGCTGCAACTGCCGCAAGGCGTTCCACCCAGACGGCAAGGCCGACGGAAGGAATCGGCGCCGGCGCGCCGAGGCGGGTCAACAGGTCGTCGTAGCGGCCTCCGGCAACCAGCGGGCCTGCTTCCGGTGCGGCCGGGTCGGTCAGTTCGAACACCAGGCCGCTGTAATAGTCGAAGCCACGGCTGAACGCCGTGGAGAAACGAATGCGCGAGACGTCGACGCCGCGTGCGGCGAGGAAGCCGGTGCGGCTTTCGAACAGATCGATCGCCGGCGTCACGGTGAAGCCGGCATCGGCGGCGAGCGCGCGCAACTGGGCCGCGGCGCTGTCGGGATCGCCGCTGATCGACAGGAATCGCTCGATCATTGCGCGCTGTTCGCGCGGCAGCTTGCTGCTGGCGCCGAGGGCCGCTTGTTCGAGAAAGCGCTCGGCGATTTCCGCGACCGAACGGCCGCCGACGGCATTGATGCCGGCGCTGGAGAGCAGATCGGTGACGAGCGCGTGCGCGCCTTTCGGATTGGCGCCGGACAATGCCGCCAGCACGCCCTGATAGTCGGGCTGGTCGCCGTTGCTGCCGATCACCAGCCGGTCGAGATCCTGCGCGAGATTGCTCTTGCGGTTGAAGTCCTTGATCAGCCGCCGCTTCCATGCCGGGGGCAGGTCGAGCGCGGCGATCAGCGCCGCGAACAGCGCAACGTCACCGATCTGGATCGTCGGCGCGGTGACGCCATAATGCGCGGTGGCTTCGAGGCCGAGCGCCAGCATCTCCGCATCGGCGGCAGCCTTGTCGGAGCGGCCGAACGATTCGACGCCCGCCTGCAGAAATTCAGCCGGGCCATTGTCGCGATGGCGGAACACGGAGCCGAGGCAGCAATAACCCTGCGCCTTGCCGGCATCCGGGGAGGCGAGATAGGCGCGCGAAACCGGGATGGTGAGGTCGGGACGCAGGCACCATTCCGCGCCATCCGGCGCAGTGGTGGTGAACATCCGCATGCGGATGTCCTCGCCCGACAGATCGAGGAACGGTTCGGCCGGCTGCAGCACCGCCGGCGCGATGCGGCGGTAGCCGGCGCGCTCGTAGCCAACGACCAGCCCGCCGGCGTGTCCGCCGGCATCCGGGTCAAGGCTGGAAAATGTCGTGCTCGGCGCGTCCATGGGTCTGATCGTCAGGCTTGGTCGTCGGGTTGGAGCCCGCCGGGGTCCGGCGGCCGTTTAGCATGGCGCAGGCCGGTTTTCGATGGTTGGACGCCGATTGGCTTAATGAGCCGCGTATGGCGCCGTGCGGCAGAATAAAGCCGGCAATTCTTCGCGATCCGGCCATCAAACCATTAAGGATGATGGGCGAAGCCCGCCGCCGGGCTCCATACGCCGGTGTCCGGCGGTAACGGCTCGTCAATCCTCTGCTGCCTAAGCTTGCGACCGGGCAACGAATTGGTGCGGGCATATGCCCCAGACGATCTCGCGGGACCGCGTTCTCGCCTTCTATCACGCCTACAGCCAGCGCGATCTCTCGGCCGTCGAGTCGTTCCTGCACGAGGACGTTCGCTGGACCGTCAACGGTCCGGTCGACGTGCTGGCGTATTGCGGCGAGCGGCATAACCGCGCCGATGTCATGCGCATGCTGAGTCACGTCGTGCCGCAGTTGTTCCGGCACCGGCAGTTCGACATCGACAAAATCCTGATCGAGGACAATTCGGTGGCGGTGCTGGCGCGCCTGTCGGGCGTGAAGCATGACAGTCGCGCGATCTGCTTCCGGCTGTCGCACTTCGTCGAGTTTCGCGACGAGCGGATCGCCACGCTGACGTCGATCATCGACAGCTTCAACGCGGTCGAACAGATCACCGGGCACGCCATCGATCTCGGCGCGTCGCCGCCGCTTGCTCCCGGCGACGATCTGGTCGCGGTTTAGCGCTTACGCAGCACCGTCAGGGCGAGCCAGGATGCCGCGCACGGCTTCGACCAGTTCAGCTTCCGGCACGCTGATCTGCGCCTGCGACTGCTTGTCGAGGTAATCGTCGCGACCGGTTTCCTGCTTCGCCAGTTCGGCGCCACGGGCGAGATCCTTGATGGTCACTTCGCCCTTGGCCTTCTCGTCCGAACCCTGGATGACGACGCACGGCGCATTGCGCTTGTCGGCGTATTTCATCTGGTTGCCGAAGTTCTTCGGATTGCCGAGATAGAGTTCGGCGCGGATGCCGGCATTGCGCAGTTGCGTCACCATCGCCTGATAATCGCCGAGGCGGTCGCGATCGAAGATCGTGACGACAACGGGGCCCGTCACTGGCTTGCTGTCGATGCGGCCGATCAGCGACAGCGCCGCCATCAGCCGCGACACGCCGATCGAGAAGCCCGTTGCCGGCACCGGCTCGCCGCGGAAGCGCGAGACGAGGCCGTCGTAACGGCCGCCGCCGCCGACGGAGCCGAACCGCACCGGGCGGCCCTTCTCGTCCTTGGCTTCGAGCAGCAATTCCACCTCGTAGACCGGGCCAGTGTAATATTCGAGGCCGCGCACCACGGCCGGATCGATGACGATACGGCCGTCATTGTAGCCGGCGCGGTCGATCAATTCGCCGATGGCGTTGAGCTCTTCGATCCCCTGGGCGCCGGTCGCGGAGTCGCCGATCACGCGCGAGAGATTGGCAAGCGTGTGCACGGTGTCGGCGCCTTTGGCGTCGGAGAAAGCGAGCACCCGGTCGCACGCGGCGGCATCGAGCCCGGCGCCCTTGGTGAAGTCGCCGCTCTCGTCCTTGCGGCCTTCGCCGAGCAGTTGCCGCACGCCGTCCGGTCCGAGGCGGTCGAGCTTGTCGATGGCGCGCAGCACGGTGAGGCGCTTGCCGGCATTGGCGTCGCCGGCGAGGCCGATCGACTCCAAAACGCCGTCGAGCACCTTGCGGTTGTTGACCTTCACCACGTAATTGCCGCGGCGGATACCGAGCTTTTCCATGGTGTCGGCGGCCAGCATGCACATTTCCGCATCGGCGGCCGGTGACGACGAGCCGACCGTGTCGGCATCGAACTGCATGAACTGGCGG
The DNA here is from genome assembly GCA_051958775.1 of Pseudolabrys sp. Lineage (GTDB taxonomy): Bacteria > Pseudomonadota > Alphaproteobacteria > Rhizobiales > Xanthobacteraceae > Pseudolabrys. The sequence continues at coordinate 573 of JBQCFU010000730.1, read as the reverse complement.
AAGCGGCCGGGACCGGGCTTCTCGTTGCGGAACACCCAGCCGAAGCGGTAGCTGCGATAGGGCTTCGCCAGCGCGTCGTAATTCTCGGCGACATACCGCGCGAGCGGCGCGGTAAGGTCGTAGCGCAGCGACAGCCACTGTTCGTCGTCGTCCTGGAACGAGAACACGCCTTCATTGGGGCGGTCCTGATCCGGCAGGAACTTGCCGAGTGCGTCGGTGTATTCGATCGCCGGAGTCTCCACCGGCTCGAAGCCGTAAAGCTCGTATTGCGCGCTGATCGCTTCGACCATGCGGCGCGTGGCGATGATGGCGGCCGCGTCGCGGTCTTCGAGACCGCGCGGCTTGCGCGCCTTGAGCTTCTGCGGCTTTTTGGATTTGTCGTTCATGCCGCGCTTAATAGCCACGGCGGGGCAGGCTGTCATCCCCGCTGTCGGGACGAGCGTTCTTCCCTCTCCCCCTGAGGGAGAGGGTGCCGAGCGTCAGCGAGGCGGGTGAGGGGTTACGGTCTCACTGTAACCACCAAACCCCTCACCCGGCTCGCGCTTTGCTTTCGCTCAGCGCGATCCACCCTCT
>JBQCFU010000729.1:0-5071 GCA_051958775.1 Pseudolabrys sp. | reverse complement strand
TGATGACGGCCCACGACTACGAGCGCGGGGTGCTGGCGGCGGGGCCGATCGGCATCATGCAGCCGTGCAGGGAGGTGGTCGAGCCGTATCTTCATGAACGCAAGCAGTTCGGCCAGTCGATCGGCCAGTTCCAGCTGATCCAGGCCAAGCTCGCCGACATGTATGTGGCGATGAACGCATCGCGGGCCTACGTCTATGCCGTCGCGCGCGCCTGCGATGAAGGGCGCACGACGCGGGAAGACTCCGCCGGCGCGATCCTGCTGGCGGCGGAGAGCGCGACCAAGATGGCGCTCGATGCGATCCAGTGCCTCGGCGGCAACGGCTATATCAATGAGTTCGCCACCGGCCGCCTGCTGCGCGATGCCAAGCTCTACGAGATCGGCGCGGGCACCAGCGAGATCCGCCGCATGCTGATCGGCCGCGAGATCTTCGAGAAGACGCGGTAGCGTACGATCCGAAAAGCCTGCGCTTGGATTTGCTCCGGCTTTCGGAGGGGGTTAACTGCGCATTAACCATAAACGCCTAGGCCATTGAACCACGGAATGAACGTGGGAGCGGCCGATGCTGCGGGTCAGACTGAAAGCGGACGGACGGATCGTCGAGATCGGAGAGGATGGCCGCGAGGTCGCTCTCGACCATAGTGACCCGGCTGCCTTTGTCCGCCGTGTTCGTGCGCGCACGCAACTGACGCAGGCCGCGTTCGCGGAACGCATCGAGGTGCCGCTCGAAACCGTGCGCAACTGGGAGCAGGGCAAGCGCGCGCCGCGTGGTCCGGCTCGCGCCTTGCTCAAAGTGATCGATCGTGCGCCACAGGCTGCGTTCGCGGTGCTCGGCGCCCGAAGGGCGTGAGAGGCTGATCGGAAAAGGGTGACTGGATTATCGGTGGTTTTTCCAACTCGGTCATGCCCGGGCTTGACCCGGGCATCCCGCTTAGATGGGCATAGTGCCTACCTTATCGGGATGGCCGGGACTTCGCCCGGCCATGACGGAAAGAAAAACAGCTAAATCAAAAGCTGGAGAAACCGCGCCGGTTTCCAGCGCTTACGCCGTCTTTTGCCGCGGCGCCGGTGTGCCGCGCGCCAGCCGCATCAGCAGCGCCATCGCGAAGATCACCGCGATATAGACGATGAGCTGCATCTCGCTCGGCCGTTCGGTGTAACCGATCAGCGTGTGCAGGAGCTTGCCGATGAGGCTGCTTTCCGACAGCAGCCACGACGTATCCCAGACCGTGCGATCGAGCGCGACCAGCGTTCCGGCCGAGTTGAGGAATTGCACCGACTGCGCGGCCATGCCGGCGGCGAGCAGCGTGATCATCCAGGTCGTTACCGTGAAGATGTGCCGCGACGGGATCGCCAGCAGACCGAAATAGGTGAGCGCCGTGAATGCCGCGCCGGCAAACACACCGAGCACGCCGCCGGTGAACAGCGCCATGCCGGACGTTCCCGAGGCGAGGATGCCGTAGAGGAACAGCACGACCTCGGAGCCTTCGCGCAGCACGGCGAGGCCGACGACCACCGCCAGTGCCGTCAGCGGCCGCTGCCCCTCCGCAATCGAAGTGCCGACGCTGCGCAGTTCGGCCGCCATTTCGCGGCCGTGCTTCGCCATCCAGGCGTTGTGCCACATCAGCATCACCACGGCGATGCCGAGCACGCAGGCATTGAACAGTTCCTGGCCGGCGCCTTCGAACGCTTCGGAGATCGCGCCGGCAAACAGCGCGACGATCCCGGCGCCAATGACGCCGCCGGCGACGCCGAGCGCGATCCAGCGGCCGCGGCCGTCGATGCCGCGCGTCGCCGCCATGACGATGCCGACGATCAGGCCGGCTTCGAGCACTTCACGAAAGACGATGATGAGGGCGCCGAGCATATTGAAGTCCGTTATTCCGCGATCATCACGCCCTTGGCGGTCGCCTGATTGAACTCGCCGATGAATTCATAGCGGCCGGGGGCGATCGGTCCGAACCGGACCAGTGCCTTGCTGTTGCCGGGAATGACCTTTTCGATCTTCATCGGGAGGCTTTCGAATTCTTCGGGCGTCGGGTCTTCGTTGATGACGACGATGCTGAGCCGCTTGTTCGCCGGGATGCGGATTTCCGACGGCGTGAACTTGTGGTCCTTGATCGTCACCGTCAGATCATCCGCGGCAAACGCCGGCGTATGGGCAGGCGGCGCGGCCAGGAGGATCGCGGCGGCGAAGACGGAAGCCAGGATGGGCTTAGAAGCAGCGGCAAACGGGCGCATTGTCAAATCCGAAACGGGGATCGCAGGGGAGCCACAAAAGCACGAAACGCGGGCGATGCAAGAACGGTCTTCTTGAATCGTTCCAATCTATCGGGCATCACCGCGCCATTACTGTCGGCGGTCGTGTATTTAACGCCCGATTTATCGGCCCGATGTCATGGCTGGGATGCGGAGACGCATCGACGATTGCGACGTTGGTTGGACACGTAAAAGTGCGAACGAGTTTGGACATGAACCGAGGATCGGACATGAACACTGCCAACAATGTGGTCGAAGCGAACGGTGCGCGAATCCCGCTGGTCGGATTGGGCACCTGGGATCTGCGCGGCGGCGATTGCGCGCGGCTGGTCGAGCACGCCATCGGGCTCGGCTATCGCCACATCGACACCGCGCAGATGTACGAGAACGAGAAGGAAGTGGGCGAAGGCGTCCGCGCTTCCGGCAAGCGCAACGAGGTGGCGGTGGTCACCAAGGTGCATCCCGAGAACATGAAGCCGGCCGATCTCGCGCGCTCGGTGAAAGAAAGCCTCGCGCGGCTGAAGATCGACGTGATCGACATCCTGCTGCTGCATTGGCCGAACAAGACCGTGCCGCTCGCGGACACGATCGGCGCGCTGTGCCAGATGAAGCGCGAGGGTCATACGCGGCATATTGGCGTTTCGAACTACAACACCGCGCTGCTCGATCAGGCGACCAAACTCGCGACCGAGCCGCTGGTGTGCAATCAGTTCGAGACGCATCCGTTCCTTGACACGTCGAAGACCATCGCCGCGACCCGCAGTCACGGCATGGCGGTGGTGGCCTATAGTCCGATCGCGCGCGGCGGCGCGTCGGGCAACGCCGTGCTGGCACGGATCGGAGCGCGGCACGACAAGAGCGCGGCGCAGACCTCGCTGCGCTGGCTGGTGCAGCAGCAGATCGTGGTGATCCCGCGCACGCATCGCACTGAACGGCTCAAGGAGAATTTCGCGATCTTCGACTTCGCGCTGTCGGATGAGGAGATGCGCGAGATCGCGGCGCTGACCAAGGCCAATGACCGGATCGTCGATTGGCAGTATTCGCCCAAATGGGACTGAGCAGGATTAATCGAGATTGAGCGGAGCGGGATTGCATGTCGGCCGATAAGCTGCAGCCGGGTGGGGCGCTGGTGTTGTTTTCCGGCGGGCAGGATTCCACCGTATGCCTCGCCTGGGCGCTGGAGCGGTTCGATCGGGTCGAGACCGTCGGCTTCGACTATGGCCAGCGCCATGCGGTCGAGCTCACGGTCCGCGCCACGGTGCGCGACCAGCTCGTTGCGCTGAAGCCGGACTATGCCGCGCGGCTCGGCGAGGACCATCTGGTCAAGGTCGATGCGCTCGCCGCCATTTCGGAGACGGCGCTGACCCGCGACATGGCGATCGAGATGGCCGACAACGGCCTGCCGACGACCTTCGTTCCCGGCCGCAATCTGTTGTTCCTGGTGCTGGCCGGAGCCATCGGTTACCGCCGCAACCTGACCCATCTGGTCGGCGGCATGTGCGAGACCGATTATTCCGGCTATCCGGACTGCCGGGATGCGACCATGCAGGCGATGCAGTCGGCGCTGGCGCTCGGCCTCGACCGGCCGATGACCGTCGAGACGCCGCTGATGTTCATCGACAAGGCCGGAACCTTTGCGCTCGCGGAACAGATCGGCGGCGAACCGCTGCTGCGGCTGACCGTCGAGGAGACCCATAGCTGTTATCTTGGTGATCGCAGCCACCGGCATGACTGGGGCTATGGCTGCGGCTCTTGCCCCGCCTGTGAGTTGCGGGCAAAGGGGTACGAACAGTTCCTGCGACAGCGCGAGAAAGCCTAGATACCGAGCATGACGGTGCGCCGAAACATCGAAGGTTACGTCTTTCTGGTGGCCTTCATCCTGACCATTCCGCTGGCCAACTGGATGATCGGCAATGTCGGGACGGTCTGCGATGCCGAAGGCACCTGCCTGGTGCCGGTGGCGCCGGGGCTCAAGGCGCCGTCCGGCGTTCTCATGGTCGGCATCGCGCTGGTGCTGCGCGATCTGGTGCAGCGCCGGCTCGGTATCGAGTTCGGCGTCGCCGCAGTCATCGCCGGTGCGGGGATTTCCGCGGCGGTCGCGCCGCCGTCGCTGGTGCTGGCGTCTGCCGCCGCGTTCCTGTTGTCCGAAGCCGCCGACCTCGCGATCTATACGCCGCTGGCGCGGCGCCGGCTGGTGCTGGCCGTGGTGCTGTCGAGCATGGTCGGGCTGGTGGTCGATTCCATCATCTTCCTGTGGCTCGCTTTCGGCTCGCTGGAGTTTCTCGAGGGGCAGGTGGTCGGCAAGACCTGGATGGTGCTGCTGTCGATCCCGCTGGTTGCCTATATGCGCCGGCGCGACGAGCGGCTGGGTCTGAAGCCGGCCTGATCAAAAAGTGGGGGCTCGCATGCAGGACGCGCTGAAGAAACTCGAAACGGTCACCACCGGCACCATCACCACGATGCTGCTGAAGAAGGGCATCCGCCGCTCCTGGATCGCCGGTGCCATGCCGTTCGGCTTCTCCGGCAAGCGGCTGGTCGGGCCGGCGTTCACGCTGCGCTTCATTCCGGTGCGCGAGGATCTGGCGACGCCGGCGAGCTGGTCGAACCCGATCTCGACGCGGTCGGCGATCGAGGACATGCCGCCCGGCTGCTTCGTCGTCGCCGACGCCATGGGCGTCACCGGCGCCGGCATCTTCGGCGACATTCTCTGCATGCGCATGGTCAAGCGCGGCGTCACTGCGTTGATCACCGACGGCGTGATGCGTGACAAGCATGGCGTGCTGGCGACCGGCCTGCCGGTTTGGTGCGCGGGG
>JBQCFU010000728.1:0-4448 GCA_051958775.1 Pseudolabrys sp. | reverse complement strand
CCGCCGATGTGCTCGCGGCGCTTCGCCCGGCCGCTGAATGACCGTCGCGGTCCGCGTGCTCCGTCTGCCGCACAGCGAAGGCCTGCCGCTTCCCTCGTACCAGTCGGCGCACGCGGCGGGGCTCGACCTTGTCGCCGCCCTGCCGGAGGGCGACCCCATCGAGCTAGAGCCCAGCGATCGCGCGCTCGTTCCCACCGGGCTCGTGATCGAGCTGCCGGACGGCTACGAGGCGCAAGTGAGGCCGCGCTCAGGTCTTGCGCTCAAACATGGCGTGACGGTTCTGAACAGCCCCGGCACCATCGACGCCGATTATCGCGGCGAGGTGAAAGTGCTGCTGATCAATCACGGTCGCGAAGCATTCGCCATCACGCGCGGCCTGCGCATGGCGCAGCTTGTCGTCGCGCCGGTCACGCGCGTCCTGCCGATGGCGGTGACATCGCTCGACGAGACGGCACGCGGAGCCGGCGGCTTCGGCTCGACCGGCGTAACCATGTCATCCACTGCCCGCGAAAAACACTAGACGACGCGGAACTTTTGCCAGTAGTCTTACCGGGATACCTTCGCCGTTCCCTCCACGCGATAACCCGGTCGCCTTTCAATGCCACTATTGTCCCGCAAGGGCATCCTGGCCATTGCGGCCGTGATCGACGTGACCCTCCACGGCAGCGAGCGGCCCGTCTCCGCAAAGCATCTGGCGGAGCGTCACAACCTGCCACCCCGGCACCTCGAGCCGGTCTTGCAGGCGCTGGTACGCGACGGCGTACTGAGAGGCATCCGCGGTCCGCATGGGGGCTCCGCGCTGGCGCGCGACAGCAGCGCGATCACCGCCGACGATATTCTGCGCGCCGCCGGCAAGGCCGAGGACCACGACGAGCCGTCATTCGCGGAATCACCTCTGGTGCGCGATGTGGTGCGTCCCGCGCTCGTGCGCGCCGAGGAAGCATTCTCCTTGGCGCTGAGCGGCGTGAGCGTCGCCGACCTCGCCGCACGCGCGAGCAGCGCCTCCTGACATCGCTCGGCGGCCCGAAAAACCCTGTTCACGATCTGGACTCTTACGAGCGGATTCTCGTTGGGGTTATTGTGGTTAGCGATTCGGGCGGCGGGCAGCGGCTGCCCACTTTCCGTGGGGCAAGGCGGTATGCCGGAGACGATCCGGGCAGATGATGGCGAGTCAAAAGCTCGCCGGCGACGAGGGCGATTCCTCGCAGCCTGCGCATCGCTCGGCGGCGCACTTGGCCTGTCGGCGCCGTCCGCATTCGCTGCCGACCAGATTCCAGCCGATATGACCACCCTGACCGCGCAAGATGCGGTCTCGCTGGTGCTGACGCTCGGTCTTTCCTGCTTCGCGGTCGTGACGGCGATCATGCTGTTGCGCACACGCGCGCGCGCTGCGCGCCGTGAAAGCTCGTTCCGCGATGAAATCCTCGCCTTGCGCAGCGAGGCCGATCGCATCAAGGCCCTGCTGCAGGCCGAGCCGCAAATCCTGATCGCGTGGCCGACCGCAGCCAATACCGCAGCCGACATCATGGGCGACCTGAGCCTCGTCGCTAACGAACAAGGTACCGAGCGCGTGCTGGCGTTCGGGACCTGGCTCGATCCGCGCGCGGCGCAGCGACTCGAAGGCGCCGTGGAAACGCTCCGTGCCGCCGGCAAATCCTTCGTCATGCCGTTGACCACCGTCACCGGGCGGCAGATCGAAGCGGAAGGCCGTGCCATCGGCGGCAGCGCGGTGCTGCGGCTGAAAGACGTCAGCGGCATCAAGCTCAATCTGCTCGAACTCACCAGCAAGCACGACACCTTGTCGGCGCAGATAGGCGCGCTGCAGGGACTGATCGACGCGCTGCCGGCACCTGTCTGGGCGCGCGATGCTGCCGGCCGCATCAGCTTCGCCAACGCCGCCTATGGCCGCGCCGTTGAAGCCACGGACGCGCAGGATGCCGTGGCGCGTGGCGTCGAACTGCTCGATCGCAGCGCCCGTGACGAGGTCGCGCGCACCGTTGCGGCCGGATCGACAGTCAACGCGCGGCTGCCGGCCATCGCCGCCGGTGCGCGGCGCAGCTTCGATGTGATCGGCGCGCCGAGCCTGAACGGCAGCGCCGGCATGGCGATCGATGTCACCGAAAACGAAGGGCTGCGCACCGAGCTGAAGCGCGTGGTCGACGCGCACCGTCGCACGCTCGATCAGCTCAACTCCGCGGTCGCGATCTATTCCGCCGACCAGACGCTGGTGTTCTACAACACCGCGTTTCGCGCGCTGTGGGATCTCGATGCCGCGTTCCTCGATCAGGCGCCGACCGACAGCACCGTGCTGGAACGGTTGCGCGCTGCGCATCGCCTGCCGGAAGAGCAGGATTTCCGGCAGTGGAAGGCGCAACTGCACGAAGCCTATCGCGCCGTCGAAACCAAGGAACAGCTCTGGCATTTGCCCGGCGGCAAGGCGCTGCGTGTCGTCACCACGCCGAACCCCGAGGGGGGCGTCACTTATCTGTTCGATGACGTGACCGAACGGCTCGACCTCGCGCGGCGCTACGACGCGCTGATCAAGGTGCAGAGCGAAACGCTCGATCATCTCTCCGAAGCCGTCGCCGTGTTCGGCAGCGACGGCCGCATCCGCCTGCACAATCCGGCTTTCGCCCGGATGTGGAAACTCCAGTCGGAGACACTCACACAGCGCCCGCATGTGGAAGCGGTCATTGCCTGGTGCCAGGCGCAGCATGACGACGCCACACTGTGGCGCGCGATCCGCACCGCCGTCACCGCCATCGACGAGCGCGCCCCTGTTTCCGGAACCCTGGAGCGTCGTGACGGCACCGTGATGGTCTGCGCCAGCGTGCCGCTGCCCGACGGCGCGACCATGGTGACGTTCCGCGACGTCACCGACACGGTGAATGTCGAGCGCGCGCTGCGCGACCGCAACGAGGCGCTGGAAACCGCCGACCGGATCAAGATCAACTTCGTCCAGCACGTGTCTTACGAGCTGCGTTCGCCGCTGACCAACATCATCGGCTTCGCGCACTTCCTCGGCGACCCGGCATTCGGCCCGCTCACCGGCAAGCAACGCGAATATCTCGGCTATATGACCGCATCCACCAACGCGCTGCTCGCTTTGATCAACAACATCCTCGATCTGGCGACCGTCGATGCCGGCGCGATGACGCTCAATCTCGGCATGGTCGATATCCGCGACGCGATGCACGCAGCGGCCGAAGGCATCCAGGATCGCCTCGTCAACGGCAAGATCACGCTGGATATCCAGGCACCCGCAGATATCGGCAGCTTCGAGGCGGACGAGCGGCGGCTGCGGCAGGTGCTGTTCAATCTGCTGTCCAATGCTGCCGGCTTCTCGCCGCAGGGGTCGACGGTGACGCTGACGGCGGAACGCACCGCCAGCAGCATCATCTTCACCGTCAGCGACCACGGCGCCGGCATCCCGGAAAACGTGCAAGGCAAGGTGTTCGAGTGGTTCGAAACCAACTCGCACGGCTCCAACCACCGCGGCAGCGGGCTCGGCCTGTCGCTGGTCCGCTCGTTCGTGGCGCTTCATGGCGGCACGGTCAGCTTGCGCTCCGCCGTGGGGAACGGCACGGTAGTCGTGTGCGAGTTCCCCATCGTCCAGTCGGCGCGCAAATCTGACGGCAATATGCCTGACAGCAAACAGAGCGCCGCCTGACACGGAGGCGACGGATGTTCCCAACCAGCGCCGGCAGTTCAAGCTTCACCGTCTCCCTGTCCGACGAACAGGCGACGCTGAAGCTCATGCGCGATATCGCCTCGATCATCGAGCCGGGCGACACGATAACGCTGTCCGGCGACCTCGGCGCCGGCAAGACCACATTCGCGCGCGCGCTGATCCGGCATTTCGCCGGCGATCCGACCACCGAAGTGCCGAGTCCGACCTTCACGCTGACGCAGAGCTACGATCTGCCGCGGTTTCCGCTGGTGCATGCCGATCTCTACCGTCTGTCCGGTTCTTCGGAGCTTGCGGAGCTCGGCTTCGACGATCTGCCGCCCACCGCGGTCGTGCTGGTGGAATGGCCGGACCGGGCCGCAGGCTTCCTGCCGCCCGACCGGCTCGACGTCGGTTTCACCCTGGCACCGAAACTCGGTCCGTCGCATCGCAATGCGCGCGTTACCGGCTATGGCAGCTTCGGTCCGCGCATCGAACGGCTGAATATCCTGCGTCAGTTCCTGGCGGCGTCCGGTCTGTCCGATGCGGAGCGCCAGCGCATCCAGGGCGACGCCTCGACCCGCATGTATGAGCGGCTGCGGCACGACGGCCGCGACCTGATCCTGATGGATGCGCCGCGGCGGCCGGACGGACCGGCGGTGCAGGACGGCAAGCCCTACAGCGCGATCGCGCATCTCGCCGAGGACGTGAAGCCGTTTGTCGCCATGGCCCGCGCGTTGCGCGAGCGCGGGCTCTCGGCGCCGCAAGTACACGCGGCCGA
>JBQCFU010000727.1:0-4869 GCA_051958775.1 Pseudolabrys sp. | reverse complement strand
GTCGTACTTGCCGCTATGAAAGTGATCGTCGAGCATCGCGGTGAGGTTCTGGGCGACGCCGTTCATGCGGCGCGCGCCGATCGCTTCCACCCGCGCCTGTTCCACGGCATCGAAGATGCCGCGCGCCTGCAGGTTGCCCGGCATGTGCTTGCGATGCACTTTTGGATCATGACAGGCGAGCCGCAGCGCAATCGAGTCCGAGTGGCCGCGCACGATCGTGGCTTCACGCCGCGACAGCTTGCGCGGCGGTTCGGGTAGCCGTGCCTTGCCGCCGACCAGGCCGGGGCGCTCGGCGGCGAACGCCACTTCCAACTCCGGATTGCGGGCGATGGCGCGCAGGCAGCCGGTCACGGCGCGCTTGAACGGTTCGTTCGGCGCTTCCTTGGCCGGCGTCTTGGTCTTGATCGTATTGGTGGCCATTCGCCTGCGACTGCCTTACTGCCCGCTTTTGTCATTGCCGGACTGGAGCCGGCAATTCAGCTTGGATCGGAAGAAAGATGGATGCGCGGACATCAGGGCGTTTACGCCCGTCTTCGACTGGTTATGTCCGCGCACGATCCGCTCAGCTCAACGCCACGTTCACGGCGCTTTCCGGCAGATCCTGCCCGAAGCAGCGCTGATAGAACTCGGCGACAATCGGGCGTTCCAGTTCGTCACACTTGTTGAGGAAGGTGAGCCGGAACGCGAAGCCGACGTCCTGGAAGATGTCGGCATTTTCCGCCCAGGTGATCACCGTACGCGGGCTCATCACCGTCGAGATGTCGCCGTTGATGAAGGCGTTGCGGGTAAGGTCGGCGACGCGCACCATCTTGTTGACGATGTCGCGGCCGGCCTCGTTGCGATAGTGCTTCGCCTTGGCGAGGATGATCTCGACTTCGTTGTCATGCGGCAGATAGTTCAGCGTGGTGACGATCGACCAGCGGTCCATCTGCGCCTGGTTGATCTGCTGCGTGCCGTGATAGAGGCCCGACGTATCGCCGAGACCGACGGTGTTCGCGGTCGCGAACAGCCGGAACGCCGGATGCGGCTTGATCACGCGACTCTGGTCGAGCAGCGTCAGGCGGCCGGAGGATTCCAGCACGCGCTGGATCACGAACATCACGTCCGGGCGGCCGGCGTCATATTCGTCGAAGCAAAGCGCGATGTTGTTCTGATAGGCCCACGGCAGGATGCCGTCGCGAAATTCCGTGACCTGCTTGCCGTCCTTGATGACGATGGCGTCCTTGCCGATCAGGTCGATACGGCTGATGTGGCTGTCGAGGTTGACGCGCACCATCGGCCAGTTGAGCCGCGCGGCCACCTGCTCGATGTGCGTCGACTTGCCGGTGCCGTGATAGCCGGTGATCATCACGCGGCGGTTCTTGGCGAAACCGGCCAGGACGGCGAGCGTCGTCGGCTTGTCGAAGCGGTAGTCCGGATCGGTGTCCGGGACATGTTCGGTCGCCGTGGAATAGGCGGGGACTTCGAGATCGCTGTCGATGCCGAAAACCTGCCGGACCGACACTTTCATATCCGGCATCAGAGCAGCGCTTGCTTCTTGGGTAGCCATTGGAACTCCGTGGACCCCCGCGGGGCACACTTTTCAGGAATGAAGGTCAGATTGATCGCGCGGCAACCTAGCAGAAAGCGGCGCGGCGGCGAAATCGACGTTTATGCTAACGACCCATGCAAAATGGGGTCATTTTCCGCATTTTCCAGGGAAAAATCGGGCCGCTGCCGCGGCTACCAGGCGTAGCGGACGCTGCCGAGGCCGCCATACGTCTGGCCGCGGTTGGAAAGTTCGCTGTCGAATTTGGCGGCGAAGGACAGGCCGCTCGCCATCCGGTATTCCGCGCCGAGGGTCAGCAGCGCCGAATTGACCGGCATGGCGGTGCCGCTGACGGTGAAGTTCGAGCCGGGCAGGGTCTGGAACGCGGCGCTGATGCCGTTGCCGGAATGATCATGGGCCCAGGCGGCGCGGGCCCGCAGGGCCAGGACGTCGCCATGCGCCAGCGCGAAGATACGGTCGAGCCAGGTGCCGAGTTCGACTCGCGTCGCAGTGACCGAGCGCGCGGCGTAATCGAGCGCGAAGGTGCCGAGCCCCGAGGTCGCGGCTTCGCCATAAGCGGGCGTGCGGAAGTTCTGCGCCTGGAATGCGACATAAGGCGTCACCGCGACGACCGGCGTGGCGAAGCGATAGCCGGTTTCGATCCGCCCGCCGAAGCTGTGGGCGTTGAAGCTCGCGCCGAGGCGATCGGTACCACCGACCGTCACGGTGCGGTCGGTGCGGACCGAATGCCAGCCATAGGTCAGCGCGGCGGAGATGTAAGCCGCGCCGAACTGTTGCGAGCCATAAGCGCCGATCTGGAAGACGTCGCTGCGGCCGCCGCCTTGTACCTGCGTGGGGCTCCAGTTGGTGCCGCCGCCGGCGAGCGCGAAGCCGAGCAGCGTCGTCGGCGTCGCGCGATAGTCGGCGCCGCCGGCGAAACCGAAAGCGCGTGCGGTGACGTCGCTGGTGCCCATGACGGCGTCGCCGCTCGTCTTGTTCTGGCCGCCGAATCCGCCGCCCCATACGCTCCAGCGTGACGCGAAGCTGTCGACGACTTCGCGCTTGTCACGCGGCGTTACCGCGGCATAGGCCGCTGCGGCCTCCGGCGAAATGTTGCCGCCCATCGCCCGCGCATAGCCGAGCGCACCGGGATTGCCGCTGGGTGCCCCGCCAAAGGGATTGAGCATGAGATTGAGGAAGGCATTGGTGAACTGGATGCCGGCCTGGGCAATACCGCCGGAGCTTTCGCCGGAGATTTGCGCGAGGCCGTTGTTCAGCGCGTTGCCTTGCAGGTTGAACAGATTCTGGAACGCGGTGCTCGGATTGCCGCCGCCGATCAGCGCAGCGTCGATGCCGGATGCGACGCTGCGCTGGTTCTGTCCGGCCGAACCATTGAGCAGCGGCGTGATCGTGCCGATGTCGAGCAGCAGATAGACATGCGTGGCGTCGTAAGCCAGCCGCGGATTGCGCACGCTGTAGCCGAAGCCGAGCGCGTTGAGTGCCGTAAAAGTCGTTCCGACATCGATGCCGCCCTGCACCGTCATCAGCGTGTACTGGCCCGCCTGATAGCGCTGGCCGGTCTGCGCGTTGACGAACACCGTGCCGTCGAGATGTGCGGTGCCCGTGACGAGCGTGTTGCCGATCATCGTTGGCGTGGCGAACACCACATAGGCGCCGCCGGCATTCATGGTGAGATTGCCGTTGACGGTCAGCACGCCCGGCGTGCCGACCGCGCCGGGGACGAGCGTGCCGCCGCTGTTGACCGTCACGGCGCCGACCTGGCCCGTGCCGCTCAGAATGCCGCCACTCACCGTGGAGGCGCTGGTGATCGAGCCGTTCACCTGCAGCGTGCCGTTCGTTACCGTGGTGGGACCGGTATAAGTGTTGGTGGCGGTCAGGACGATTGCGCTGTCGGATGCGCCGTTGAGCGTCAGGCCGAGCGCCTTCGTGCCATCGGTCAGCGTGCCGCCGAGCGTCGTTGTCCCCGATGTCGGGGTGAGGGTGAGCGTCGCCGCCGCTGCGCCGTTGTTGGTGATGGTGCCGCCGGGTGCCATCTGCAGATTGGTGATCGACTGGCCGTAGCCGCCGAGATCCAAAAAGCCGTTGCCGAGATAGACGGTAGCGTTGCTGCCGAACGCGTTGGTCGCCCCGCCTTGCAGTGTGCCAGCCAGGACAAACATTATTCCGGCGTTCACGTTATCGACGGTCAGCGTGCCGTCGCCGGTTTTGTAAACTGTCTGACTGGTCGCAGTCACCGCACCGGTCTGGTGTGCGGTGACGCCGGTGTCGACGTTCAGCGACGTGGCACTGCCGGTGGTGGTGATCGTATTGCCGATGGTGACGCCGTTGGCGTAATCGACAATGATCGTGCCCGAGGTGGCGAGGCCGCCGGTGCCGAGCGCGTGGTCGCTGCCGAGGCGGAGCGTGCCGCCCTGCAATGACGTGCCGCCGCTGAACGTACTGTTGCCCGACAGAACGAGGGTGCCGTCGCCAGTCTTCGTCAGCGTTCCGGCACCGGTGCCGTCGGCGATGGCGCCGCTGAGCGCGAAAGTTGTCGCGGAATTGACATCCACCGTGCCGCCGGCGGTGTTCATCGCGACCGCGTTGGCCAGCGTGAGATTGTTCGCGCCCGGCTCCAGCGTGCCGCCGTTGAAGGTGATCGTGCCGTCGCCGAGCGAACTGGCATTGGTGACCTGGACTGTGCCTTGCGTCAGCACGGTGCCGCCGTGATACGTGTTGGTGCCCGCGAGCACCAGGGTGCTGTCGCCGGTTTTGATCAGCCCGCCGTTGCCGGAGACCGTGCCGGTGGATTGCATCACGATCGGAAGGCCAGCGAACGGCCCGGACGCGGCCGAATTGATCTTGAAGGTGGCGTCGCCGTTGAGCGTGACGTCGTTGCTGAAGCTGCCGAAACTGCTCTGGATGAACAGCGTCGTGCCGGCTTCCATGGTGAGTGCGCCGGCGCCGAGCGAACTGGTGTTGGTCAGTTCCAGAGTGCCGCCTTGCAGGAAGGTGCCACCCGAATAGGAGTTGCTGCTGCCGGATAGGGTCAGCGTGCCGCTGCCTTTTTTGGTCACGCTGCCGCTGCCGCTGACGGTGGCGGTGATTGCCGAATTGTCGGTGAAGTTCGCGACGATCTGGCCATTATTTTGGATCGACGGTCCGGCGAAGGTGCCGGCAAGACCGCCGGTGCCGAGTTCGAGGATGCCGTGCGCGCCGATGTCGAGATTGTTGTTGGTCGTGATCGTGACGGTACCGCCGTCGGCGATCGTCAATTTGCCCGACCCGGGAAGCGGAATGAAATCGCCGACGGTGAAGCCGCCCGAGGCTTTCAGGTTGGA
>JBQCFU010000726.1:0-4717 GCA_051958775.1 Pseudolabrys sp. | reverse complement strand
GTGCTTTTCCGACTTGGACGGCGCGCTTTCTATGATTTGGACGTCGCCACGATCCATGTCGAGGCCAGCCTCCGACAGCATATGCTGCAACGCTACACGCGGAAACGCCGGCGACGCCGCGATGCGTAGGCCCTTCAATCCTTGCATTGCCGAGGATTTTTGCGGGACTGAAGGTCGGGATCTCGTTTGCATTCATCGACGCGATCGTAGGGGAGTTTATCGCCTCTTCGGAGGGGCGGCTGGGCTATGTCATTATGACGAGCCAGGGTACCTACGACACAGTCCGAATTTTCGCAGCTGTACTACTGTTGTCGATTATTGGTGCGGGTCTCTTTTATTGCATTGAGGCATTAGAAAAGATCGCTATTCCGTGACACGTTTCGCAAAGACGTAAAGTGGGAAAAGTGAGAATCTGACTAGCTTCTAAATCGTTCAAAGCTGTCAGGTGAAATGTTTCATGGCACAAGCTGGGGCGGCGGTAGCTCGGGATTTCTAGATCTCACGTTGATTGCCATTCGACGCGCACGTAGCGAGAGCTTGCAATCAAATCCGGTCGTGGAAGCCTACTCCGCACTAGGCAATGCGGCCGTCTTATATCAGCTTCGAAATAGCCGTAGAGAGCGACAATGCTTCCCGAGTAATGCTTTCCGGTTCCCGATTTCAGCACATAGGGTAAGGGGCTTGTAAATGCCCATTGGTGCGTGAAAATCAATGTGAGCCTGCGTTGTCGGTAGCGAAATTTGCAAATATTCCCGATATTTTTCCCTGATATCGGGAAATTCCGCGGAGACCAGTTTCGGATAGACTGCTTCCTCCGCCAATTAAAATCAGACCCAATTCGTAGACAAAGTCTCAAAAAAAGAGGCTGTTTTCGCGCACGGCTTCGCCTCAATCGAGGCGATGAACGTGTCTGTGCCAGCAAAAGTCTCGGCACGTGGCAAAGCCGGACGCGGGGTTAGGCCGCGGTATCTTATTGGCGATCCCGGTGGCTGGGCTTCCGAATCCGGCTCCCCACGCAATTCCTGCGCAGTGGACGAGAAAATTTTCCGGTTTGCCGATGGCGGGCATGCCGTCCGCGCTCAGACAGGCTTGCGCATCCGCGCCGAGGCGAAGGTGCTGGCGCAGCAACTCGCCGCTCTCTGTCAGACGATCTGCGCTGCGGCGGTCGAGATCAGGAACGCGACGCCCATGAGCATGCAGCCGCTCGATCCCAAAGAGTCCGCCCTCATCCGGCAGGTCATTGATGCCTGCGAGACCGCCATCAAACAGGCAGTGGCCCAGCCGTCCCGCGCCGCTGCTCTTGCGAAAGGTTTCGGCGCAGCTCTCACGTCGCCGCAACTCATCCAAAGCGAGGTTGCAAAGGGCGGTGCCGGCGCTGGAGCAAAGAACCGCTCGACACCGGCATGGCGACTGGCTATCCGGCGTTGCCGATCTTCGGACTGACGTCGGATGACGTCCGACAATCCAATCGTCTAGTGAACACGTTGCTCGATACACTGTTATCCGACTTCACGCTGCGGATATCAAAACGACAGTGTTGCGCGACTGGATGAAGGGCCGTCGCAGCGAGGTCGATGATCTCAATGGACAGATCGTCATACGCGCGCGGGGAACGAATATTGCGACGCCAGTCAATGCTGCGGTGGTCGAATTGGCGCGCCGAATCGAGCAGGGGGCTTTGAAGCCGGGATCTGCCAATCTCGAATTACTTGAGCAGATGATCCGAGGATAGAACGACAGCAAGAGACTGTTACCGTCTCGCTGTGACTAAAGCCAGGTCTTGTTGTTCCGCTCGAGCTTGAGTCGCGTCCAGCGCGCTGGTGCAGGACCCTCAACTCGCCAATTGTTCCGGCGTGGCGGACGATTTTGGCGAAATCCGCTGGGCGGGTGATGATTGCTGTCGAAGAAGCGGTGGCGGCTGATGTATTGTTGGCAGCGCTTTTGCTTGTTTACGTTCTCGCGTCGGGGATAGCTCCGCCGACGAAATTTTTTTCGGCGATGCGTCACGCGTTCGGAGAATATGTTGAGATCAAGGCAGCCAAGTGACATGACGGATAGCCCGCAACCCGCGCCGCCCTGTGTTCTGGTGATTTTCGGCGCGGCCGGGGACCTGACCAAGCGGCTTCTGGTTCCGGCGCTGTACAATCTTCGTCGATCCAGGCTTCTTCCGAACAAGTTCTCAATCATTGGGATCGCGCGCGCCGACAAGGACGACAACGCCTTTCGCGATGAGTTTGAGAGCAGCATGGCAGGGTTCGCCAAGAACTCTGAGGAGATCGCAGATTGGAAATGGCTCCGCGAGCGGATGTCATATCTTAAGGGCGATCTGGAAGACGAAAATACGTATCGTTTGTTGAGCGAGCGCCTCGTCAAAAGCGCCCCCAAGGATAGCGTCGATGGGGTGCGAGGCGGCAACGTGCTGTTCTATCTGGCCACGCCGCCGTCGGTGTTTGCGCCGGTGATCGCACAGCTGAGCAAAGCGAAGCTGTTGAACGAAGCCGAGGGAAGCTGGCGGCGCGTCATTATCGAGAAGCCGTTTGGCTCCGATCTGCGTTCGGCCCAGGAGTTGAACCAGAAAATCCTCTCGGTGATGTCCGAGAAGCAGATTTACCGGATCGATCATTATCTAGGACAGGAAACGGTTCAGAACATCATGGTGTTCCGGTTTGGCAACGGCATCTTCGAGCCATTGTGGAATCGTAACCACATCGATCACGTGCAGATCACGGTGGCAGAAACGGTCGGCGTCGAGGCTCGCGGCAAGTTCTATGACGCCACCGGGGCGTTGCGCGACATGATACCCAACCATCTGTTTCAGCTTTTCGAACTCGTCGCGATGGAGCCTCCAACCTGCTTTGCGCCGGAGGCGGTGCGAACCGAGAAAGAGAAGGTGCTGGAGGCCGTGCGTCCCCTCAGACCAGAGGACGCCCGTCGCAATATCGTACGCGGGCAGTACGCGGCAGGGACGGTCGAAGGGAAGGCCGTGAAGGCGTATCGGGCGTCGCCCGGCGTGGCGCCGGATTCGACGACGGAAACTTACGTCGCTCTGAAAGTGATGATGGACAATTGGCGCTGGGCTGGGGTTCCGTTCTATCTGCGGACCGGCAAGGCGCTGGCGGTGCGTCGCAGTGAGATCGTCATCCGCTTCAAGCAAGCGCCGTTTGCACTGTTCCGCGACACGCCGGTGGAGCGGCTGACGCCCAACGACATGGTGCTTCATATTCAGCCGGAGGAGGGCGTGACATTGAGCTTCGGCGTCAAAAAGCCGGGGCGGAAGGTGGCGATCGGCGGCGTCGACATGACTTTCGATTACCGGGATTATTTCGATGTCGCGCCGAGCACCGGTTACGAAACGCTGATCTACGATTGCATGATTGGCGATGCGACGTTGTTCAAACGCGCGGAGGAGATTGAATCGGGTGGGCGGATCGTTCAGCCTCTCCTTGATAACTGGTCGTACGGAAAAAATGATCCGCTTCCGGTTTATGCGGCAGGCTCACAAGGCCCGGTCGAAGCGGATGAGCTTCTCGCCCGCGATGGTCGTCACTGGCGCGCGCTCGGTCAATATGTCAGCAAACGATGACCGGTCTGCTGCAACAGTGGTGAGATAGACGATCATGTCGAGGAAGCGCGATCGCAGGCTATCGAAACCACGGATTCTCGCGGTGGATGTCGGCGGCACACACGTGAAGTGCGAGATCAGTGGCCGCCCCGGGAGCCGCGAGTTTGAATCGGGTCCGAAGCTCTCAGCCAAACAGATGGTCAGCGGCGTCAAGCGCCTCACGGCGAATTGGAGCTATGACGTCGTGTCGATCGGCTACCCCGGTCTGGTGGTGCACGGTCGGATTGTTGCGGAGCCGCACAATCTTGGTCGCGGCTGGGTCGGCTTCGACTTCGGCAAGGCATTCGGCCGTCCCGTCAAGGTCATCAATGATGCCGCCATGCAGGCGCTTGGCAGCTACAAAGGCGGGCGAATGCTGTTTCTCGGCCTCGGGACCGGTCTTGGTTCGGCGATGATCATCGACGGGATGATCGAGCCGATGGAATTGGCTCACTTGCCGTATCGGAGGAACAAGACGTTCGAGGACTATGTCGGTGCTGCGGGGTTGAAGCGCCTCGGCAAAAAGAAATGGCGCGAATGTGTGGTCGATATCATCAAGCAACTGAAGGCGGCGCTAGAGCCTGAATATGTTGTTTTGGGTGGTGGAAACGTCGCCAAACTGAGCAGGTTGCCGTCGGGTGTTCAAAGAGGTGATAACAACAATGCCTTCAAAGGGGCGTACAGACTCTGGAACGGAGGTGTCGTCAGCCGCGGGTAATGGACGGACCATCCTCGCAACGGTGCGCTGACTGATTACAAAGTCAGCCAGCGATGTTACGAGGTTAGCACGCAGTAGCGTCGATGATCGTGAGAAAAGCTTGCGTGTTTGGAACTCGGCGGAATAGGCGCGGAGTTCTTTTCTCTTCACCAATACCAAAAAATAACGGATTAGCGCTTAGTGTTGGGCCGTGTGTGCTGACGCGACCTCAACGGGCTTTCCCGGCAGGGGCTATCTTGTAGCCCACGATGCGCGTGTTCCAGACGCATGGACAGCGATCGAACACCAATTCGCCATGCCGCCAGGCGGTCGCGGCTGCTGCGTCGATAGAATATGCGCGGCCGAGGCCGGTGTCCGGCACATATTCCATCGCTTGGCCCTGGTGCAGATCGGACTGC
>JBQCFU010000725.1:0-3367 GCA_051958775.1 Pseudolabrys sp. | reverse complement strand
GATCATTCGCGACGGGAAGTGAGGAGGATCGACCATGACCCTGCACACCAACATCGCGCAGCAGCCTGCCGTAAAGACGCATCCATGGCCGACCGCACCGGACGTGCCGACGCCCGACGTCGATCCGGTGATTCTGCAGATCGTCGAGGGCACCCTCAATTCGATCGAAGCCGAGATCGAATATGCGATCGAGCGCACCGCGCGCAGCCCGATGATCCGCGAGGCGCATGACTACCGCGTCGGCCTGTTCGACCGCTATTCGCGCAAGCTCACCGGCCGTTCCTATTCGGCGATGCCCCAGGCTGTGTTGCGTGACTATCCGCCGGAGACGATGCGTCCCGGCGACGTGTTCCTCATGAACGACACCTATCTGACGGAAGGCTGCATCGGCCACCTGCCCGATCTGTGCTCGACCGTTCCGGTGTTCCACAATGGCGAGGTGGTCGCCTATATCCAGGCGTTCGGCCATCACGACGACATCGGCGGGCGCGTGCCCGGCTCGATGCCCGGCACCGCGCAATCGGTGTTCGAGGAAGGTCTCGCGGTGCCGCCGGTTCGCGTTTACAGCGAAGGCAAGCGCAACGAGGAAGCGTTCAAGATCATCCGCCGCAACACCCGTCTGCCGGAAATCCTGTCGGCCGACCTCGACAGCGAAATCCAGGCCTGCATCATGGGTGCGCGGCGCATGGAAGAGCTGTTCCAGCGCTTCGGCACCAAAACGGTAGAAGCGTGCTTTCAGGCGATCATTCGCAAGTGCCGCGACACGTTCCGCGACGAATTGATGCCGAAGATCGCAGACGGCGAATATGTCTGGCACGACTATGTCGAGCGCGATGTCGGCGGCACCATCAAGCTGCACAAGATCGTGCTGAAGATGGTCAAGAGCGCTGACAAGATCACGCTCGACTTCACTGGCACCGATCCGCAGTCCGACGGCCCGCTGAACTGGCCGGCCGACTACGCCGACGGCGCCTTTCTGGTGAAATGGATCGCGCCGATCCTGCGCAACCTCGCCGATACGCCGGAGCGTGCCGGCGAGATCAACGTCAACGAAGGCGTATGCGAAATCTTCGACGTGATCTTCCCGCCCAAGGGCACGCTGATCACGCCGATCTGGCCGGCGCCGACCAATGCGCGCTCGTTCGTGTTGCTGCGCTGTCTGTCGCTGCTCGCCGGCGTCGTCGCGCAGGCGGTCGACGGCCGCATGCCGGCGGATCAGGAGACGATCCGCTACACCGGCTTCTACGGCACAGGGCTTGATGGCAAGCCGTTCCTCTCGCGCGAAGTTCTCGGCGGCGGCTCGGGTGGGCGTTATTACGCTGACGGCAACGACGCGATCCACATCGTGCCGGATTCACGCAACCAGCCGGCGGAATTCACCGAGACGAAGTTCCCGCTGATCGTCGAGAAGCTCGCGCTGCGCACCGATTCCGGCGGCGCGGGCAAGCGCCGCGGCGGCCTCGGTTACGAGAAGCACTACCGTGCGCTGGTCGACTGCCACACCATCGTCACCGCCGACCGCGTGTTGCTCGGCTGCTATGGCGTCAGCGGCGGCAAAGCCGGCAAACCGTTCGTCGTCACCATCGATCCCGACGGGAAGAACGAGCGCAGGCTTGGCGGTCTGGTTGATGGCGAACCGATGCGTGCCGGCGAAGTGGTGCGTGTCGAGACCACGGGCGGCGGCGGCTGGGGCGATGCGCTCGAGCGCGAGACCGATCTGGTGCAGCGCGATGTCGTTCAGGGCAAGATCTCCCGCGACGCGGCGCGCGACGACTACGGAGTCGTCATGACCGGCGATGACATCGACGAGAAGGCCACGCAGGTGCAGCGGGATCGCTTGCGCAAAGCACGGACTGCTCCGCTCGCAATCATCGATCGCGGCCCGGGCGTCGCATAGTCGCGCAGGCTATACAGGGGCGTCCAATGATCAGGCTGTATCACGACTGGGACGCATTCTGCTGCATCAAGGTGCGTTTCTGCCTTGCGGAGAAAGGGGCCGCGTGGGAGAGCCGGACCGTCAATCTCCAGCAGATGGAGCAATTGACGCCGGACTATCTCGCGCTCAATCCCAACGGCGTCGTGCCGACGCTGGTACACGACGGTCGCGTCATTCTCGAATCGACGCTCATCACCGAATATCTCAACGAAGTGCTTCCCGGCCCTGCGCTACTGCCGCACGATCCTGCGGCGCGTGCTAAAGCCCGCTTCTGGGTCAAATTCGAAGACGATGTGCTGCATCCGTCGGTCAAGGGCCCGACCTATCAACTCATGCTGCGGCAGTCCTTCGCCAGACTGCCGCGCGCGCTGGTCGAGGAGCGGATCGCCCATGCGCCGACACCGCAGAAAGCGGAATTCCTGCGCAAGGCACTGACGGATGGCCCGCCCGACATGGAGACCGTGACCGCAGCACGCTCGGTATTCACCCGCTCCATCGAGCGCATGGAACAACAGCTTTCCGACCACGCCTGGTTTGGCGGCGCGGATTTCTCCCTCGCCGATATCGCCATCGCGCCGTTTGTTGACCGCCTTGAGGAACTCAACTTCGCCGGTCTCTGGGACGATAAACCGGCCCTCGCCGGCTGGATCGGCCGGATCAAGGCACGGCCTGGCTATCAGGCAGCCATTCCGAAATCGCATCAGCGCATTCCGGCGCCTCTTGCGGCGCCGGCTCACTGAATTGATCACGCTGCGGCGCACCACCACGGTCCCCGCGCCTCCGATCGCGGGAAATATTGCGGGAACGTCGAGCGCTTCAGCTTGCCGGATTCAAAGCATGCCGAACGATGACTTTGGATGCTGCAACGCATCAGAGTTGACGACCATCCGAGCCATGCGTGCATGTCGGGGTGGTATCGGGATTTCCGATTACACTATCTTCAAACCGTGTTGGACAGCAGCGCGACCCGATTTGACACTTAGCGACGGCCAATCGGGCCTCGGAAGGCGTCGGCCAGCCAGGTCGGCGGAGTAGGAAAGACGCTGCAATGACCATCGAAGTCGCGAAGATTGAAATCAAGGGTGTTGCCGATGCCTCCGGGCTTGAGGAGTGTATCCGCAAGGGTCAGTTCGCCGCCGACGAGGTGGTGGCCGTTATCGGCAAAACGGAAGGCAACGGCGGCGTCAACGATTTCACCCGCATTCTGGCCGACCAGGCGTTCCGCGCGGTTCTGGCGAAGCACGGCAAGCGCAGCGAAGAGGACATCCGTCAGGTGCCGATGGTGTGGTCCGGCGGCTGTGATGGCGTCATCACCCCGCACGCCACCGTGTTCGCGCGCACCGCGAAGAAGGCGAGCGGCAACGCGCCGCGGATCGTGCTCGGCACGGCGCTGAGCCCGCAGATCCTGCCGGAAGACATCGGCCGCCCCGC
>JBQCFU010000724.1:0-2404 GCA_051958775.1 Pseudolabrys sp. | reverse complement strand
GACGCGTTTGACGTCGCCATAGGCCAGTTCGCGGCTGGCACGGTCGGCAGCATCCTTCATACCAACCTGATCGAGCAATTCGAGCGCGCGGGCGCGATGACGCGCGGCAGCGGGCTTCCACAGACGATAGGTTTCGCCGGCATGCGAGATCAGCGCCATCTGCACATTCTCGACGACAGTCATCGAACCGAAGGTCGCGGCCACCTGAAACGTCCGGCCGACACCGAGCCGCCAGATATCGCGCGGCGCAAGCCCTGCGAGATTGGTGCGCTCGAACCAGATCTCCCCGGAATCCGGCCGGAGCTGGCCATTGATCATGTTGAAGCAGGTCGACTTGCCGGCGCCGTTCGGACCGATCATCGCCAGGAATTCGCCGCGCGCGACCTCGAAGCTCACATCGTTGACGGCGCGAACGCCGCCGAACGCTTTTGCCAGAGAACGGATCGACAGATCGGTCACGATGCCGTCCTCCGCCGCCGCAGCAGATTGATGATGCCGCCGACGATGCCGGCAGGGAACGCCAGTACCAGCAACAGGATGATGAAGCCGAGCAGCGCGCGCCAGTATTCGGTCTGGCGCATGATCGTGTCCTGCAACACGGCAAACACGGACGCGCCGACGATCGGCCCAGTGAGTGTCTGGATGCCGCCGAGCAGCACCATCACCAGACCGTCGATGGAACGGCCGACACCAATGGTCTCCGGCGAGATCGAGCCCTTGGCAAAGGCGAACAAGCCCCCGGCAACGCCGCAGACCAGACCGGCAATGGCAAAGCCGAGCCAATGCACGCGCTTCACATCAATGCCGATCGCCTCGGCACGCAGCGGCGAGTCACGGCCGGCACGCATTGCATAACCAAATGGGGCAAAGAGAATGCGGCGCAAGGCGAGCACGCCAATCACCGTGAGCACCAGGACCAGAATGAAATAGACGCTGCTGTTGCTGAACGGTGCCGGCGGCCAGACGCCGATCACGCCGTTCGACCCGCCGGTGAGCTCTTCCCACTGGAACACGGCCGCCCACACAATCTGCGCGAAGGCGAGCGTCAGCATCGCCAGATAGACGCCGGACAGCCGGACCGCGAACCAGCCGAACAGCAATGCACCGATGAGCGCTGTGGTCGGCGCTGCCAGCAAAGCGAGCCCCATGGGCGCCGCGAGCCATTTCACCAGCAACGCGGCGCCATAAGCGCCGAGACCGAAATAAGCCGCATGGCCGAACGAATGCATGCCGCCTGGCCCCATGATGAAATGCAGGCTGACGGCGAACAGCACGGCGATCATCACGTCGATGCCGAGGATCAGCACATAGGGCGAGCTTTGCGCAAACAGCGGCATCGCCATCAGCGCCGCCAACACAATTACGCCGACGAACTTCAGCCCCGACGTCGCGGGGCGCATCGGGTCTTCGGGATCGGCAACGCCGCGCACCGCGCCCTGCGGGCGACCGAGCAATCCATAGGGCCGCGCGATCAGCACTGCCGCCATCACCAGGAATTCGGCGACCAGCGTGAACTTCGAGAAGTTGAGCGACATGCCGAACATCGACACCGTACCGATGGCGATGCACAGCGCTTTCACCTCGGCGATGATCACGGCAGCGAGATAGGCGCCGGTGATCGAGCCCATGCCGCCGACCACCACGACGACGAAGGCATCGCCGATCACGGTGAGGTCCGTCGCGAGGTTTGCCGGCTCGCGCGCCACCTGCAGCGCTCCACCGAGCCCGGCGAGGAACGAGCCCAGCGCGAACACCGCGGTGAACAGCATTGCCTGGTTGACGCCGAGCGCGCCGACCATTTCGCGGTCCTGGGTCGCTGCGCGGATGAGACGGCCGAAGCGCGTGCCCCTGATCGAGAAGTGCAGGATCAGCAGCAACACCGGGCCGACGAACAACAGGAACAGGTCATAGCTCGGTAGATGACGGCCGAAGATCTCGATGGCGCCGCGCAGGCCCGGCGCGCGCGGGCCGAGCAGATCTTCCGGACCCCAGAGATAGAGCGCGGCGTCGTTGAACACGAGCACCAGCGCGAAGGTCGCCAGCAATTGAAACAGCTCGGGCGCGCGATAGATGCGTCTGAGCAGCGCGATCTCGATCAGCGCGCCGAGCGCGCCGACGATCAGCGCGGTCGCGATCATCGCGCCCCAATAGCCGAAGCCGCCGCCGACCCGCGTGGCGATCGAATAGGCGATGTAGGTCCCCAGCATATAGAGGGACCCGTGCGCGATATTGATGATGCGGGTGACGCCGAAGATCAGCGACAGGCCGACCGCGACGAGAAACAGCCCCGAGGCGCTGGAGAGCCCGTTGAGCGCCTGGAAGAGGAAGGCGGAGAGGGTCATGGTTGCTTCTTATCCCTTCCCTGAATGGGGAGGGTGGCTGCGAGTGCAACGAGCAGCCGGGT
>JBQCFU010000723.1:0-3482 GCA_051958775.1 Pseudolabrys sp. | reverse complement strand
CACAAGCTGCTTTCCTTCCGTGGCGCAAGGCGCGAACATGCGGCGAGTCCTGACTGGCCTGCGCCGGAGCGCGGCGCGGCCCGATCGTTGAGGGAGCACGCCGATGGATATGGATCCCGTCCTGCTGGCCCGGTTGCAGTTCGCCTTCACCATCATATTCCACATCATCTTCCCGAGCTTCACGATCGGCCTGTCGGCCTATATCGCCACGCTCGGTGCGATGTGGCTGCGAACCGGAACCGAGCGTTATCACCTGCTGATGCGGTTCTGGACCAAGATTTTCGCGGTGTCGTTCGCCATGGGCGTCGTCTCCGGCATCGTGCTGTCCTACCAGTTCGGCACCAACTGGAGCCGCTTCTCGGTCGTGGTCGGCAACGTCATCGGCCCGCTGATCGGCTACGAGGTGCTCACCGCTTTCTTCCTGGAAGCAACCTTCCTCGGCATCCTGCTGTTCGGCTTCAACCGCGTGCCGCCGTGGCTTTACGTCCTGTCTGCTGCCGTGGTCGCCGTCGGCACCGCAATCTCGGCGTTCTGGATCCTGTCGGCCAATTCGTGGATGCAGACGCCGACCGGTCATGAAGTGCGCAACGGCATCGCCTATCCGGTGGATTGGGTCGCCGTGATCTTCAATCCGAGCTTCCCCTACCGTTTCGCGCACATGCTCAACGCGGCCTATCTCACCACCGGCTTCGTGGTGCTGGCGGTCGGCGCCCGCTATCTGCTTGCCGGCATCCATGTCGAACAGGGCCGCACCATGGTCCGCATGGCGATCGGCCTGATGGCGGTGCTGGCGCCGCTGCAATTGCTGATCGGCGACCAGCACGGTCTCAATACCCTCGAACATCAGCCGATAAAGGTCGCGGCGATGGAAGGTCACTGGGACGGCAGCAAGCCCGGCGACTTCTACATCTTCGCGTGGCCGGACGAGAAAGCGGAGACCAATCGCTTCGCCATCACGATCCCGCGCGGCTCGTCGCTGATCCTGACCCACAAGATCGACGGTTTGTTTCCCGGCCTGACCAGCGTGCCGCCGCAGGATCGCCCGCCGGTCGTGCCGGTGTTCTTCGCCTTCCGCGTCATGGTCGGCATCGGCTTCTTCATGATCGCGGCCGCGCTCTACGGCGCGTTTCGGTGGTGGCGCGGCAAGCTCGTCGAGACGCGCTGGTACCTGTGGATCATGTCGAATTGCTGGTGGATCGGTTTTGTCGCCGTGATCGCCGGCTGGATCGTCACCGAAACCGGACGCCAGCCCTGGATCGCGCACGGCATTCTGCGCACGGCCGACGCGACTTCGCCTGTGCCGGGCGCGACCATCGCCGGCACCCTGGCCCTGTTCGTCATCACCTACGGCATCATTTTCTCGATGGGCATCTACTACATCAACCGGCTTATCAATCGCGGACCTGAAGGCAGCGCGATCAGCGACGACAGCGACGGCGTCGCGAACAATCCGCTCGGTGCGGCACGCGCTGCCGCACGCGAAGCCATCTCGAAACCGTAAAGGGGCGCACGCCATGGAATGGTATCTCCCCGTGATCTGGGCCGCGCTGATCGGCACGGCCGTTTCGCGTTACGTGATCCTCGACGGGTTCGATCTCGGCATCGGCATCCTGTTTCCATTCGCCCGCGACGAGCGCGAACGCGACCAGATGATGTCCACGGTCAAACCATTCTGGGACGGGAACGAAACCTGGCTGGTGCTCGGTGGCGGCGGCCTTTGGGTCGCGTTCCCGCAAGCCTATGCGGTGATCATGCCGGCGCTCTATCTGCCGGTGATCGTGATGCTGCTCGGGCTGATCTTCCGCGGCGTGGCGTTTGAATTCCGCAGCGTCTCGCATAGCCAGAAGGGATGGAGCTTCGCCTTCACCGCCGGTTCGATCGTCGCCGCATTCTCGCAAGGCGTCATCCTCGGCGGACTGATTCAGGGCATCCCGGTCGCGAACGGCGCGTTCTCCGGCGGCTCGTTCGACTGGGCGACACCGTTCAGCGCGCTGTGCGGTTTGTCGCTGATCGCCGGCTACGGCCTGCTCGGCGCCACCTGGCTGATGATGAAAGCCGAAGGACCCGTCGGCCAGCGCGGCCGCGCACAGGCGAAAGCGCTGCTGCTCGCGGTGCTTTTCTTCATGGGCATCGTCAGCCTGTGGACGCCGCTGATGTCGGAACGCATCTCGGCGCGCTGGTTCTCGCTGCCGAATTTCTACTATCTGTGGCCGGTACCGGTCGTCACCGGCATCGTCGCGCTGCTGCTGTGGCGCTGGATCGAGAAAGGCCGCGAAATCCTGCCGTTCATCGCGTCGATCGTGCTGTTCTTCCTCGGCTATCTGGGGCTGGTGATTTCCAACTTCCCGTATCTCGTGCCGCCGTCACTCACGGTGTGGGACACGGCTGCGGTGCCGGCGAGCCAGATCTTCATGCTGATCGGCACGCTGGTGCTGTTGCCGATCATCCTCGGTTACACGGTGATGATCTACTGGCTGTTCCGCGGCAAGGTGAAGGAAGGCGAAAGCTATCACTGAGCCGTTGCAGCCGCGGCCGGACGAACCACCGCCCAGCCGACCCGCAACAGCGGCAGACGGCCTTCGACCGGCCGATCGAAGACGCGCGGCACTTCAACCACCAGATCGGGGAATGCAGCGCGGACCGCCGCCGGCGGCGTGCCGATCGTATCGGTCACCGGCCAGACGATGATGCCGCCACTCTGGCGGAAGCGCTCCGTTGTCACCCACGGCGTATGCGCAGGCTCGGCAACCGCATAGACCGACGGCCGGCTTGGCGCGCCGACCGCCACAACGGCTGCAAGCCGCTCGTCACCGGCGATGTATTGCAGGCGCTGTCCGGTGCGGCGCTGGAAACTTTCCGCGAAGAACTTGCCCATGGCATCGGCCGGCTGCGCCACGCGGAATTCCGCAGCAGCGACCCACGGTCCCATGCCGAGCACCAACACGATGATCATCGGCGGCAGCACCAGCAGGCCGAGCCACGCGAAACTCACCAGCCGTTCGCGATAGAGCTTGATCCGTGTGCCGGTGATGGCGATCACCAGCAGACCGGAGAGCAGCACGAACGGGCCGATCGGCTCCAGCGGCCGCGTGCTGCCGAACAGCGCGGCCAACGCCAGCGCCGCAAGGATCGGCGCCACGGAAAACACGACGATGAACCACCGTCCGCGCGTCGCCCGCATGCGATCCTCGATCACCGGCGGCCGTTCACGGCGATCACGCGGCCAGCCACCGGCCAAGCCGATCAACACCATCAGACCGATATGCGCGATGATCAGCAAGCCGACGAAACGCAGCGCCGCCGTCGCGGCCGCATCGCGCCAGAAGGTAGCGATCTGCGCCCAGGCGAGATCGGAACGCTGCGCGAGCCAGCCGAGATACGGCGCGACCACGAACAACAGCAGCGCTACTGCGAGCCACGGCTCGACATAGCGCAGCGACGCGCGCGCACGCGGATCGATCAAGGTGTAGATGACGATCAGC
>JBQCFU010000722.1:0-4850 GCA_051958775.1 Pseudolabrys sp. | reverse complement strand
GGCGTCGCGCACGATTTCCTGGCTGGTGAAGCCGTGGCGGTTGAGCGTATTGGCGACGAGATTGCCCTGCAGGTCGTAGAGCGTCAGCGTCCAGAACCGTGCGGCCGGAGTCGTCCCCGCGATTGTCACGGTGCAGCGGCCGTCGAGCGGTTTGCCGCTATCGTCGTCCTGCGCCAGGAACGCCACACCGTCGCCGAGGCCGGTCGGAAGCTGTCCGGTGCGGGCGATATTGGCGCGGGCGTAAGGATCGGCGTCGGCGGTGCCGGTCTTCGGCCAGGCGGTCCAGGCGCCGATGGTCAGCCCGCCAAAGGCAATGTGCCGGTTGAGCGACAGCCAGGTCGCGCCGAGGCCCGCCAGTGCGGCGATCGCGAGCATGAACAGCGAGCCGAAGAGCAGTCGCACGGTCGATCCAAATCAATAGGCCGAGTCAACGGGGTTTGGTCGGCGAATCCGGGTGGGATGATATCGCAGGGATTATTGTCTTTGCACAGCCGGGGTGGCTGAGGTGTCCGCGCTTGCCACGGTGCCGGACTGCGGCAGCGACGAGCTGCGCTGCGGCGCCTGTCCGGACGAGACGGTCGGCGCGGGCAGGGCGCGCGTCGCATCGTCCATCATGCGCTCGACGCGCACGAGGATATCCGCCGCCTTGCGGGTCAGCGTCGGCGGACGCTCCGGCGCGGGCTCGGTCTTCTTCGCGCCGGTGTTCGCGGCCATCAGCGGCTCACGACGCTGCAGCGCCGGCACGCCCGGAATGGTTTTGATCTCGATGCCCTGATGCGCGTATTCCATGATCGCGTGCCAGGTCATCGCCGGTAGCGAGCCGCCGGTCATCTTGTTCATTGGCGCGTAATCGTCGTTGCCGAACCAGACGCCGCAGACATAATTGCCGGTGAAGCCCATGAACCACGCGTCGCGATAGCCGTTGGTGGTGCCGGTCTTGCCCGCCACCTGCACACCGTCGAGTCGGGCGCGGCGGGCGGTGCCGTTCTCGACGACCGAATTCATCATCATGTTCATGTCGCGGGCGACCGAAACCGGGATCACCTGCTTCGGCTTCGGCCCGTCGCGGTCGAACCGCCACACCGTCTCGCCGTTGCCGGTGCGCACTTCGAGGATCGCGTGCGCCGGGATCATCCTGCCCTCGCGCGGGAACGTGCCGTATGCGCCGACGTGATCGAGGATCGTCACTTCGTCGGCGCCGATCGGCAGCGACGGCGTATCGATCAGCGGCGTGCGGATGCCCATGTCGCGCGCGGTCTTGACGATCTTGACGCGGCCGGCCTTGGCATTGCCGTTGCCGAGCGCGAGCGACAGCCGGATCGGGATCGTGTTGATCGACTTGGTGATCGCGGTCAGCAGCGTGATCGAACCGGCGTAGGAGCGGCCGTAGTTCTGCGGACACCAGTTGCCGAGGCATATTGGAGCATCGACAACAATGGAGGAAGGCTTGAAGCCGTTCTCCAGCGCGGTCGCATAGACATAGGGCTTGAACGACGAACCCGGCTGCCGCAGCGCGTCGGTGGCGCGGTTGAACTGGCTGGCGCCGTAGTCGCGGCCGCCGACCATGGCGCGGATCGCGCCGTCGGTGACGTCAGTCACCACCGTGCCGGCCTGCTTGACGTGATAGTCCTGCCCGAACTGGCGCAGCGAATTTTCGATCGCGTCTTCCGCGACCTTCTGGATATTGCTGTCGAGACCGGTGCGGACGATGAACACGCGCTCGGTCATCGACTTCGGGAATGTGTCGACGAGCTTCTTCATCTCGTCGAAGGCGTAGTCGAGATAATAGTTCGGCGAACGCTCGTCGCGGCGGTCGACCACGCTTGCCGGATTGCGCCGCGCGCCGAACACCTGACCCTCGGTCATGAATCCGGCTTCGACCAGATTGTCGAGCACGACATTGGCGCGGGCGCGCGCCGCCGGCAGGTTGACGTGCGGGGCGAACTTGGTCGGCGCCTTGAACAGGCCGGCGAGCATCGCCGCTTCCGCGAGGTTCACGTCGCGCGCCGACTTGTTGAAATAGAACTGCGCCGCCGCGTCGACGCCGAATGCGCCGCCGCCCATGTAAGCGCGGTCGAGATACAGCTTGAGGATCTCGTTCTTGGTGAGATGCGCCTCGAGCCACATGGCGAGGAATGCTTCCTTCACCTTGCGTTCGATGGTGCGCTCGTTCGACAGGAACAGGTTTTTCGCGAGCTGCTGCGACAGCGAAGAGCCGCCCTGCACGACGCCGCCGGCTTTCGCGTTGGTCGCGAGCGCGCGGAACGTGCCGGCGATGTCGATGCCGAAGTGGTCGTAGAAGCGTCGGTCCTCGGTGGCGATGGTCGCCTTGATCAGATGATCGGGAAACTCTTCCAGCGGGATCGAGTCATTGTGCTTGATGCCGCGCGAGCCGACCTCGTTGCCGTAGCGGTCGAGGAACGTCACCGCGAGGTCGGACTTCTTCAGCCAGTCGCCGTCGGAGGTTTCCTGAAACGCCGGGATCGCCAGCGCCAGCATCAGCGTCAGGCCGACGGTGCCGATATTGGCGCACTCCGACAGACCCTCGTTCATCCAGCGCCGCCAGCCGGCGGTGTGGAAGCGATCCATGAAGGTGGAATAGCGCTCGAAGCCTTCGCGCGCGGCCTTGCCGCCCTGAAACATCGAAGAGTCGACGCGCGAATCGAAATCGAGCAGGAAGCGCCGCAGCGACGCGAGCCAGTCTTCGGGCAACCAATTTCGCACGGGCGGTTCCTGATGCCGACCGGGTGTTGCCGACCGGCTGAATCTGTTTGCCGTATGGTTTAGCCGATCCGCACCCCCCGGACCATGCCGCAAGGTCCTCAAGGTGAACGGAATTTGGGCGGAATTGGGGGCGTTCGGGCGGCTGCGGCGGTGGAACCGGGCCGGGGCGGCGGGGTAGAGCGCCCGGGGGCAGGTCATTGACCCAGGCCGGGCAGGCAGGCCACACCGGAATCGCCTAGAGAGAAGAGAAACCAAGCCGGAAAATCATGTCGTCCCGTTCCCGTCCCGCGTCCTCCCGTGCTTCGTCTGTTGCCCGCCCGGCTTCCGGCTCGCCGGCCCGTCCGGCGTCGGCGCGTGCCGCTCGGCCAGTGGCCGACCCGGCAGGGGAAGCCGTGCCGTTCTGGCGGCGGAAGCGCCTCGACCAGATGACCCGGACGGAGTGGGAAAGCCTGTGCGACGGCTGCGGCCGCTGCTGCCTCAACAAGCTCGAGGAAGAAGACACCCGGGAGATCTTCTTCACCGACGTCGTCTGCAAGCTGTTCGACGCCGGCACCTGCCGCTGCTCTGACTACAAGAACCGGCAGAGACGCGTGCCCGACTGCGTCAAGCTCACGCCGGAAGAGGTCGCCGATTACAATTGGCTGCCGCCGACCTGCGCCTACCGGCTGCTGGCGGAAGGCAAGGAGCTGATGTGGTGGCACCCGCTCATTTCCGGCAGCACCGAGACGGTGCACGAAGCCGGCGTGTCGCTGCGCGGTCGCACCATCTTCTCCGAGCGCGGCGTGCCGGACGCCGATCTGGAAGATCACATTGTGAAGTGGCCGGGCCGTGTGCCGAAGGCTGCCAAGAAAGAGCCGGCGAAGAAGAAGCGCGGACAAAGCAGCAGCGTAAGGCGCTGATCTCGCGCGGGTGAGCGTTTCCGTCGGGGCATTTCGGTATCGCTCGACGGGACAACCAAGAAAGTCAGCGGCCATGACCGACACAGCAGGCGCAGCGCCGGACAGTACCGCAGCACGCGTTGCGCTATGGCGCGCGCTGCATGTGGCGATCGACGCGCCGCCGCATATTCTCGGCGATGAGATCGGCCTCAAGCTGCTTGCGCCCGACGCAACCTGGCGGCAGCGCGGCGACATGGACGCAACATTCACGCGACCGTTTCGCGCGGCGATTGTCGCACGGGCGCGATTCATCGAAGACCTCGTGCTGGAGCAGACCGGGCTGACGCAATACGTCATCCTCGGCGC
This sequence comes from Pseudolabrys sp., assembly GCA_051958775.1. Lineage (GTDB taxonomy): Bacteria > Pseudomonadota > Alphaproteobacteria > Rhizobiales > Xanthobacteraceae > Pseudolabrys. The sequence goes on along the minus strand of JBQCFU010000722.1, from coordinate 882 downwards.
GGGCCTCGACAGTTTCGCGCAGCGGCATCCAGACATCGGCAAGCGCCTCACCATCTTCGAGATCGACCAGCCGGGAACGCAGGCGTGGAAGCGTCAGCGTCTCGTCGATCTCGGCTTCGGCATTCCCGATTGGCTGCGTTTCGTGCCGGTGGATTTCGAAGCGGGCGAGTCCTGGCGCGACCGGCTCGTGGCCGCGGGGTTTGATCCCGGCAAGCCCGCTGTCGTCGTCTCGACCGGCGTCAGCATGTATCTGACGAGGGAGGCGACGGCCGCGACCATGCGTGAGGTTGCTGGCTTCGCGCCCGGCTCGACACTGGCGATGACGTTCCTGCTGCCGCTCTCGCTTGCGGACCCGGAGGTGCGGCCGGCATTGGAAATGGCGGAGAAAGGCGCGCGTGCCAGCGGCACGCCCTTCATCAGCTTCTATAAGCCGGACGAGATCGTCGCGCTGGCCCGGGCATCCGGCTTCACCGGCGCACGGCACGTCTCGGCGGACGACCTGACCCGGCGCTATTTTGCCGCGCGGACCGATGGTCTGCGGCCGCCGCGTAACGCCGAGGAATTGCTGATCGCATCGACCTGAGGCTGACCGGAAGGCAGCCTGTGTTTTCAGGTGTTTGCGCTTGTCATGGCCGGGCCTGACCCGGCAATCCGGATTTCCCTTGTAATCCCAAGAAGATGGATGCGCGGGTCAAGCCCGCGCATGCCAGCGGGGTTTTCCGGCCAAGGTCAGAGGGAGTGGGCGCTCGGTTGCGATTTTGCATAATAGGTCTATATTATGCAAAATTGCACTGGACGTGCCATGATCACCGTCGCCGCAACCCAAACCTTACCCCGCCCGCTGTCCGAGACGCTGACCGGTGATCGGCAGGCCGCGGCGCT